>JAZDNR010000027.1:0-17607 GCA_043799475.1 Parcubacteria group bacterium | reverse complement strand
CGTCCCTATAAAAAACATGAGTTGGCTATCCGAGCCTTTAACCGATTGGGGCTACCGCTGGTCATCGCGGGTTATGGCGAGGAGTACAAGAGGCTTCGCAAAATTGCCGGCCCTAATATTACTTTTATTACGCGTTTTAACGACAGCCAAAAAGCTTGGCTTTTTGCCCACTGCCAGGCCTTTGTAAACCCACAAGAGGAGGACTCAGGGATCGTAGCGCTCGAGGCCATGGCCGCGGGTCGGCCTGTGCTGGCGTATAGTCGCGGAGGAGCGCTTGAGACAATCCTGCCAGGTGTCACAGGACAATTTTTTGGTGAACAGTCGGTCGATGGCTTGATTGATGCGGTCCGCGTCTTTGAACCCAGCGATTACGATCCGATCCGTATCCGCGAGCATGCGCGTCAGTTTGATGTGGCGCGGTTTTTAGCACAGATTTGGCAGGTCATCCTACAAGCTCGTCGAGAGCGAGCGCAGCTAAGTTTTGCCCGTCGCTCTGGCCAATTTGCCCTGCCGCTCATATGAAAATCGGTATTGATATTAGGTCACTCACTGAGCCGACTCCTACAGGTGTTGGGGTCTATACGCGCTCATTAGTGCGCTCGTTCCAAAATGTTGCACCTGAGGTGGAACTGCGTTTGTTTGCCTGGGGAGCGCGCGAGCGCAGCCTGCGTGATTTAGAGATTGCTGAACAAGAGGGGACAACTTTGACCTGGCTACGTAAGCCAAGCAAATTACTCAGCTCGCGCGCGGCACTCTGGCGTGGGGTTCCAGCCGATCGTGTGGTTGGGGGCGTCGATGTCTGGTTCTCCCCAAATATTAATTTTACGGCGCTCTCGCCTGGTACCCCGCATGTACTGACGGTGCATGATCTCTCCTTTGATCTCTATCCTAGTTTTTTTTCGCTGCGGCGACGGCTCTGGCACGTTGCTACACATGCGCGTCGCATGATTAGCCTGGCGACACATCTTGTCTGCGACTCGCGCTCGACCGCGCAAGACCTTATGGCGCGCTACGGGATTCCGCTTGAGCGTATTTCGGTTGTGCCGCTAGGAGCACCAGCGGTAGTGCGACCAACGGCGGAGGTCCGTACCCAAGTGCGCCGACGACTTAAGCTTCCTGAGCAATATTTGCTGGCCATCGGGACTATCGAACCGAGAAAAAATCTGGTGACGCTCGTACAGGCTTTCGAAGAAGTAGCCTGGTCACGGCCAGAGCTCGGACTGGTCATCGTCGGTCCCTGGGGCTGGAGATCGGGCGATTTTGCTCGGGCCATCAGTGCTAGTCCTTTGGCTGACCACATTCATGTGGTCGGCTACCTCAATGAGCAGGATAAGCAGGCGCTCCTAACTGATGCGCTGGCTCTATACAGTGTCTCAAGTTATGAAGGTTTTGGCTTACCGGTGCTCGAGGCAATGCAGCTGGGTGTTCCTGTTCTCACGGCTAATATCTCATCCTTACCAGAGGTCACTAGGAGTGCTGCGGTCCTGATTGATCCAGAGCGGCCGATGGCTATCACCCAAGCTTTGCTAGAGCTACTAAATGATGGAGAACTTAGTAGCTCTCTTGCTCGGCGAGGTTACCTGCGCAGTAAGTGCTACAGTTGGGATGAGTGTGCCAGACAAACGCTCAAAGTTTTGGCAGCTGTGGCCGAACAAGGAGTCGGGATCGCACCAGAGCGCATTGTCGCCGCGGAGGTGCTCTAATGGACTGTGTAGCTCCGCGTATCGCCATCGACGCCCGCATGGTCCGCATTACCGGGATTGGGCGCTACACCGAGGAACTTGTTTGCGCTGAGGTGCGGCTCGGTACCAGACCGACAGTTTTTTTGACACCGAATGATGCAGCTTGGTGGCACCGACGTTATCCCAACGTTCCCTTTAGAATTTCCTCTGAACCTATTTATAGCTGGTCTGAGCAACTCGTGTTGCCAGCGCGTCTCGCTCGCGAGCGGTTTGATCTGGTGCACTTTGCTAACTTTAATGTGCCGCTGACCTACCGTGGTCCGTTTGTCGTGACTATTCATGACACAATTCCTCTCAAGTTTGCGGGAGAACGTCGCACAAGCGCACTGGCTAGACAGACTTACCTCAAGCTTTTGCAGGCGACACTCGAGCGAGCTCAACGCGTCATTGTGCCCAGCCTACAGGTCCGCGATGAGTTGGCTGAAATTTCTGATATCTCCCGTGTAGTCGTGATACCGCACGGGATTTCGGACGGATATTTTGACCCAGCGACAACGCCAGCTGAGGCCGCACAGGTATTTGCTCGGTACCGCATCACCGCACCCTATGCACTTTACGTGGGTAACTTTAGAGCCCATAAAAATGTTCTGACGCTGGTCAAAGCATTTGCCAAGATGCGGGAGAGCATTCCTTTTGCAGAACTCGTACTAACTGGCCCGATCACGTCAAAGCAACTGCAGGCGTTGCGTAGCAGTTTACCAGGTAGTGTAGCGCAACAGGTGCGCTTGACAGGCCCCGTGGCTGAGGCTGATCTGCGCGTTTTATACGATGCTGCTCGTCTGTTTATTCTACCTAGTTTGGCAGAAGGGTTTGGATTGCCGGCGCTTGAGGCCGCCGCCAGAGGAACGGCTGTTATAGCTGCCGCTACGACACCGGTCCGGGAATTTTTGCATGACGCGGTTTTAACTTTTGATCCGCAAAATGTAGAGCAACTAGCAGATGCAATGGTGATACTCTGGACCAATCAAGAATTACGTCGGCGCCAAGCTCTCAAAGCGCGCTCGCTGGCTTTGCGACGTGGTTGGGCGGATGTGGCTCGCGAGACGCTGGAAGCCTACGGTCGGGCTTTAGTAAGGAGGGAAGCATGATAGTTCGTGCGCTTGACGGTGTGCGGGCTGCGCGTATTGAGTATCCTGATCTCTCGGACCTATTGGTGCAGGTTGAACAGCCCAAGCCAAAGCCACTCGCCGAGAAATCCCGTGCAATTACAGTTGTTCAACCGCAGCGAGCACAAATTGCACGTCCAAGACAAAAAGCCAAGACCTCTCCGAGAAAGCTACGGGTTGTAAAAAGAGGCATAGTGCGCTCAGGGTTCTCCTGGTTTTTGGTCTGTGCGGTGCTCTCAGCAAGTGCTATCGGGTTGTTTTCGGTGTTTGAGAATGGACGTGCAGCCAAAGCGGTAATTAGTGAACAGGCTCTTAGCGCTGGATCTGCTTTAGTCCAGGCGACAGGTTCGCTCGCAGCCAATGATACTGCTTTGGCGCTATCGCAGTTTGATCAGGCCAGTGCATCCTTTGAGAGTGTTTCTCAGTCACTTACGCAGCTCTCAGCCTCTGTACGTACCGCCGCCATACTTTTACCGGGTGACCCACTAGGTTCTGCCGACAAGCTTGCGCGTGCCGGTGTGCATGTCGCGACAGCCGGTCGAGCTTTAACTGCAGTCGTTACTGACTTCGGAGGAGTTGATTTAAGTGGTTCAACAAGTGGAAGTGGACAAACGCTGACTGAGGCTCTCACAAAGACCCAACCCGGCATTCACACTGTCAGTGCCGAATTGAGCGCCGCAGCCGCATTGGTAGCCGAGGCAGACCCACGTGGTTTGCCAGGAGACTTGCCCGCGACGCTAACAACATTGCAGCAGCAGCTACCGGGGGTACTCGAGCAGCTTAGTACCTTGGACGGGCTGGTAGGCGTCTTGGCCGAAGTTGCCGGGGCAACACAGGCTCGCACTTATGCCGTGGTGTTCCAAAATCCCAATGAGTTGCGGCCTACGGGTGGCTTTTGGGGTCAGTTAGCCTTTGTCAAAGTTCAAAAAGGTCGTGTCGAAAAGCTTGATGTTAAGAGCATATATGATCCGGCTGGACAGGTAAGTTCGCACCAAACCCCGCCCGAGGGTCTGGACGTTATTAGTGAGGAATTTAAGTTACAGGATGTTAACTGGTTTCACGACTTTCCAACTTCGGCCCGCGTGTTGCTGAGTTTTTTGTCTGAGACGGGTGACCCACGGCTTGACGGAGTTATTGCGCTCAACCCGAGTGTTGTGACCAGTCTGCTTGCGCTTACCGGCCCTCTAACAATAGATCCGCTCGGTCTCACTATTACCGAAGACAACTTTTCTGAGGAAGCCCAGTATGAGGTTCCTGACAAAGACCCCGAGCGCGAGCGTAGTTTTTTCCCGACGCTGGCTGAACAACTTTTGGCGCGTATGTTCTCCCTGGATCGTGCGCAATGGCTTGAGCTCGCAGGCACTCTTACTAGAGCGGTTGAACACAAAGATATTCAAATCTTTTTTGGTGATGCTGCATTAGCGACCCTGCCAGCGACACTGGAAGCCGACGGAGTACTGCCTGCCGGGAGTGATCTGGTGGCCCCGATCATTGCTAACGTGGGAGGCGGCAAGACGGATCAGTACATCAACGAATCGCGCCTCTTGCGGATCTTGGTCGGGCAAGAGTATGTAAGGCACGAGCTTGAGATCACGCGCCGGGATACGCGCACCGACCAATTTAAGGATCGAGATAATCGCTCGTACCTGCGAACCTATGTTCCAGAAGGAGCCATACTGCGCGAGGCGAGAGGTTTTGACACGGATCTCAAAGCGCTGGTTGCACACAAGTGTGGAGATTGTGAGGCGGCCGTGGGAACACCTGTTGTGCGCAACGAAAAATGGGATGCAGCTAGCAACACGCGTCAATATGTAGAGGAGGGTTACACGGTTTTTGCTAACTGGATCACCTTAACGCCGGGAGAAGAGCAAACGGTAAAGTTGGTCTATGACGTACCACTCTCAGCCATCTCTGATGGCAAAATCCTCAAACTCCACATCTGGCGACAGTCGGGTGCCACAGATATTCCGCTCGATCTAGAAGTGCAGAGTGATGGTAAAACACTTACGCACGTGTCTGGGGCAACAAGGTCTGGAGACAAGTTTGTGCAACGACTTGTTTTGGAGCGTGATCACGTTATAGGAGTACTTTTAGAGTGATGCCCGCTAAACGGTATGCTGGAACTATTCTTACATCGGCCGGACTGATCGGCCTATTTTCGCTTGTTTCCCGAGCGGTAGGTTTGGTGCGAGATCGCTTACTGGCTGGCTCATTTGGGGCGGGAGAAACTTTGGATGCCTATTATGCGGCCTTTAAGTTGCCAGACTTTTTATATAATCTCCTGGTGCTTGGTGCTCTGACTGCTGCTTTTGTACCGGTTGTGGGAGGGCTGCTGGCCAAGGGTAAATCAAACCAGGCCAACCGCGTTGCCAGTGGAGTGCTTAATCTATTGGCGCTCTCCTTAATCGTTCTCTCGGGATTGGCCCTTTTACTAACACCTCAAATAGCTAAACTTATAGCACCTGGGTTCTCCCCAGATCAGTTGGAACTTACGATACGGCTTACACGGATAATGTTGCTCTCTCCGATAATATTTGGGGTCGCTAGCGTGGCATCCTCGTACCTTAATGCGACTAAGCGTTTTGCGGCATACGCAATTGCGCCAGTGCTCTACAATGTCGGGATTATTGTTGGCATCACTCTACTAGTACCCTGGCTTGGACCGATAGGCTTGGCTTGGGGTGTAATTGCCGGCGCACTTCTTAACTTACTCGTACAAATCCCAGCTCTGTTGCGCTCCGGCTTCCGCTATTCCTGGCGCGTTCCCCTAAATGAGGCGGGGGTTTTGCGCGTCCTAACTTTGGCGGGACCACGCGTAATCTCGGTTGCCGCTATGCAAATAAACGTAGTCGTTATTACTGCGATTGCGACTTGGTATGAGAGTGGGACCGTCTCGGCCTATAATCTGGCCTTTAATATGCAAAGCCTGCCCTTAGGTTTGGTGGGCCTATCATTAGCCACAGCAGTTTTTCCGTATCTGGCTGAGGCGGCTTCGCGCAATGACAGTAACGGGTTCATCGCGCACTTAGTGGCTACTCTGCGACAGCTCTTTTTCTTGATCGTGCCAATGAGTGTCGTATTGATAGTACTGCGGGTGCCTATCGTGCGACTGGTATTTGGAACGGGGGCTTTTGATTTTACGGATACGTATACCACGGCAGCAGCTCTGGGAGTTTTTGCTCTATCTCTTTTTGCGCAAAGCGCTGTGCCGGTTCTGGCGCGCGCATTTTACTCCTTGCAAGATACACGTACTCCCGTGCTTATCAGCATTTTTTCTGTGGTGGTCAATATCGTGGCGGCACTTTTGTTGGCGCCCAAACTCGACGTGATGGGTTTGGCAGCGGCGTTCTCCCTGGCCGCGCTGGTGGATTTTGTATTGCATGTCATCCTATTACGAAACCGCCTCGGCAATCTTAGAGATGTAGAACTAATCGGCTCAGTGCTCCGTGTAATTGTGGCAAGTGCTCTGGCAGGTGCAGCAACTTTGGGAACAGCCTATGTGCTGGAGCAACTCATACCACTGCAAACGGTTCTCGAGGTTTTGCTGCTACTGGTGGTCGCTGGATTGGCGGGGTTGGTGGTCTACCTACTCGCGCACTTGGCACTAGGCGGACGCGAATTACGTGAAGTTGCGACCACCTTGCGTCGACGGCCTTTAGAGCGCTAGCGTACAGCCATGGTTGGTGACATTATCCGACAATCCTTTGAGCGCTATGGTGCAACGCTAGTCGGTAAACTTCCGGCACTTTTGGCGGCTCTTATTGTGGTGGCCTTTTGTATTATCCTGGCCGGCTTTGTGCGTCTGGTTGCTAAGCGAGTACGCGGTCGGCGCGCTTTACTCATTGCCAGGTTACTGCAGGTAGCCATTGGAATAACCGCCGGTATTGTCGCTTTAGGCATCCTGGGGGTTAACGTCACTGGAATGATTGCCGCCCTGGGCTTAGTCTCAGTGGGTTTTTCCTTCGCTCTTCAAGATTTGCTGGTCAATTTTTTAGCCGGCTTGCAGCTTTTAGGCCAAGCCCCCTTTGAACGCGGCGACACCATCATAGTTAGTGACGTTCGCGGGACTGTTAGATTTATTGGTTCTCGCGCTGTTAAACTAGAAGGCCCAGCGGGAGAAATTATTTACGTACCCAACCGCGACCTCTTGCTTAAGCCGGTAAAAGTTCTAAAAAAGCATGCAGGATCTCGCCGGTATCCGTAACTTTGCCATCATCGCGCACGTCGATCATGGCAAATCAACTTTGGCGGATCGACTTATCGAGCTGACAGGTACGGTACCTATGCGCTCGATGCGCGCTCAGTTACTAGACACACTCGACTTAGAGCGTGAGCGTGGTATCACCATCAAACTTCAGCCGGTCCAAATGCGTTATCGCTCTAAAAAAGGCCGGGACTATATTCTTAACCTCATCGATACGCCCGGGCATGTTGATTTTAGTTATGAGGTGAGCCGCACGCTGGCGGCGGTCGAGGGTGTCATCCTGCTGGTCGATGCCTCCCAGGGTATCGAGGCGCAAACTCTTGCGCACGCCGAACTGGCCGTCAGCAACAATCTAGCCATCATACCGGTTATTAACAAAATAGATCTGCCTAATGCCGATCCTAAGCGCGTTACCCAGGAGCTAGTGCAACTTTTGGGGGCCTTGCCCAAGGACGTCTTACAGGTCTCCGCCAAGGAGGGGACTAATATTGCTGCCTTGCTTGAGGCAATTGTCGCGCGCATTCCAGCTCCCCAGGGAGAACTAAATGCTCCTGCCCGAGGATTGGTCTTTGACTCCACTTTTGACCCCTATCGGGGGGTGATTGCTTATGTCCGGGTGATTGACGGCGTGTTCACCCCCGGCCAAGAAATCGCACTTATGGCCGCTAAAGCGCGCTCAAAGAGCGGGCATGTTGGCGTTTTCAAGCCCGAGCGCACCCCCGTTGCTGAGCTCTCAGCCGGCCTGACAGGCTACGTTGAGACCGGTCTCAAACAAATTAGACTGGTACGTGTCGGCGATACGCTCACCAAGGCGGGTGGCGCGGTCCAGGCGCTTGCGGGGTATGCCCCCTCAGAACCCAAAGTATACGCTGCGCTTTTTCCGTCTGACCCAGATAAGTACACACGGCTACGTGCTGCGCTCGAGCGTCTAACACTCAATGATGCTGCACTGCAGTTTGAACCCGTGCGATCCAACGCTCTTGGCGCTGGATTTAGAGTGGGCTTTTTGGGTTTGCTGCACCTTGAGATCGTGCAAGAGCGCCTACAACGTGAGTTTGCCGTCGAGATCGTTAGCACTGCGCCGATGGTACCGTACCGATTCAAAACCAAAACAGGCATTCATTACATCCAGAGCGCGACGGAACTGCCCAGTACTGGGCCCGCCATCGAGCTTGGCCTCGAAGAACCCTGGGCGCACCTCGAAGTAGTTACTCCCGGCAAATATGTCGGAGACGTTATACAACTCATTGCCCGTAAGCGCGGCGCGCTTTTGGGCCAAGAGTATCTCGATCCAACCCGTGTGGTTGTCCGGGCTGATATCCCATTGGCTGATGTCATCGTTGGTTTTTTTGATCAGCTCAAATCAATCTCGCGTGGCTACGCTTCATTGCACTACACCTTGGCCGCCTATCGCGCCGCTGATTTGGTTAGGCTCGATATCTTGCTCGCGGGTGAACCGGTTGAAGCGCTTACTACGATTGCCCCACGCCAACGCGCACTCGCCTTGGGTCGATCCCTGGCAAAAAAACTTAAGGAACTTGTTCCCAAACAGCAATTTGCCGTGCCTATTCAAGCGCGGCTGGGAGGCAAGATCATTGCACGTGAGACCTTGAGTGCGCGCCGTAAAGACGTTACGGCTAAACTGTATGGCGGTGACGTTACGCGCAAACGTAAACTCCTTGAAAAACAAAAGGCTGGTAAGCAGCGACTTAAAGGTTTTGGTCGCGTGACACTGCCAGCGGATGCCTATATTAAGTTATTAAAGGCGGACCTCGATGGGAGCTAGCTCAAAAAGTAAGCTCGGTTTTAATGTACTAACTCAGCGGCCGCAACGGCTGGCAGTCTCTAAAATTATCGCGGTCAAACAGCGCAGTTCTCCTCTAGTAGTGTCTATCCCTCACTCCGGCACCTGGATCCCGCCTGAGGCTAAAGGTCACATCGAGACTGGCCGCATTTTGCTTATTGACACAGATCTTTTGACCGATCAGGTGTATGCCGCGGTAGCGCAACTTGGGTCAAGCGTACAAACGTGTGTTTCTCCCTATGTCGTTAATGTTAACCGTGGTTACACTAAACCTGGGCTGCCCATCATTCCGCAGCAGTTACTAAGCGGTCAGGCCACACTGCTCAAGCCCTTCCCGTCGATACAGCGGCGTAAGCTGTTGGCATACTATTATCAGCCTTACCACGCTGCCCTGCAACATCTTATTACTGAGGCTCTTAAGCGTTTTGGGTTTGCGCTAGTCTTTGATGGGCACAGTCTCGATCGCAAAGGGATGGTACACACTAAGGATCCGGGAGAACGGCGCGCCGATATTGTTATTGGAGACAACCACGCAACTGCGGCGCACCCAAGTGTCACACGTGCTATAGAAACCTATCTCAGCAAAGCCGGATACGAAGTAGCGCTCAACCGACCCTACGCCGGTGGGCATATTACAAGGGCCTATGGTTCTCCCGGTAAAAGGGTCCACGTCATCCAAATCGAGCTCGTCAAGAGCCTTTACTGCCACTCTATCGCCAAGGAGTCTGACCTAGCTAGACACTTGGCAGTTAAGGTTAACTCGGGACTGCCAAAACTCTCAAAAGGACTGTGCCAGGCTCTTGGGGCGGGCCTACGAGCGGCCGCCGTTGCTTAATCCAGAGATTTGCTACTATTTGAGCAGGCCTCTGTTCTCGGCCTGTTCTACCCTCTGCGCTAGAGTTGCTAGAGCAGCGGCAGAAGCACAGTTAACATAACCCCCGCCACTAGGATAGCGGTTAGCGTGAAGATTAACAGACGTTTTACACCTCGACTTATCATGTCACTTAAGGACTACTTTACCCAAACACTCAAAAAAGATGAAGCGGTAGTGGCAATTATCCGCAAGCACTGGATAACCTTTGTGCTGCCGCTAGTCGGCTCGATTATCGCTATTGGGGTCTTGATTGGATTTGTCGACTTCTTTTTTAGAAGCTCGTTGGGTGCGATCATTTGGTTTGTATTATTAGTACTGGCGCTACTATTTGCCGTCTACTACTGGATCATTCACTATTTTGACAGTTTTATCATCACTGATATCCGCATCATTGACATCGATCAACGCGGGCTCTTTAAACGTACAGTCTCGGAGACAACCTTTGACAAGGTACAGGATGTGACCTACTCGATTGTCGGCATTGTGGCGACGGGGTTAGACTTTGGCACCGTCTCAGTGCAAACCGCTGGAACAGAGGGCAAAATTGAACTCGACCATGTTCCGCATCCGCGCAAGGTGCACGAGATTGTACTCGAAGCGCAACTTCTTTTTAAAGAACGTCACGCCGGCGATATGTCAGCCCAAGAGCTGATTGAGTTAATTGCTCGCGTAAAGAGCACAGAATCTAGCGAAAGTGATGAGGCTGAAGGATGAGTCTGCCTCTGCCCCTCAAACGCGTGCGCAGCCCCAAAAAAATCTTAGCGGGTGGCCGCTGGGCAGTACTGATAGGTGTAGTGTTGTTGCTTGGTATCGGAGTGGCCTTGACGCGTGATGTTGCCCGCAAAACGCGCATCCGCCATGAGGTTACAGCCCTCGAGCAAGACATTAACAAATTAGAGCGGCGTAACGAGGAGCTTGCCGGCCTGATCGACTACTTTCAGTCTGACGAATTTGAGGAGCGCGAGGCTCGCTCTAAGCTCAACGTGCAGCTCCCAGGCGAAAGGGTCTTTGAAGTCGAAGTTCCCTCTGACCCTCAGCAAAATCCGCCTCAGCAACTCGCCCAGACTTTGCCAGATTCAAATCTGCAGCGCTGGTGGTTCTACCTTTTTGGAGAACGCTGACGCTTAAAACTAAGTTTAGCAAATCTTGGTTTATCTGGAGCCGACGGTGGGGATCGAACCCACGACCTGCGCGTTACGAATGCGCCGCTCTGCCAACTGAGCTACGTCGGCCTAATTTAAGCCTGTGGCAGCCAGTGTGCCGCGATTGAGCCGCCTGCGTCAATGCGCTACACTGCTGTCATGGCAGAACAGACTCTCAACCGGGCTTGGCTCGTACTGGCAGTGGTATTACTTCTCTTTATCATGGGGATTTTTATAGACCGCATGATTGCGGCGGTAGTGCCAACCTACGTCGGAGTCTTTGAGCATGCGAGGGACGCTTTTATACCCGCAGCGGACACCTCGCTGCCTCAATGAGCGCACGAGTAGACTTGTCAAAAGAGCGCAAGACGGGTAATGTCCTTGGGTTATGTTGCGCGTAGTAGTTGATACCAATGTTTTAGTAGAGGGTCAAAAGGACCCTAACAGTTACCCGGTGCGGATTATGCGGTTGGCGCTCGCTGGGGAGCTGGTGCCTTTGGTTTCGCCCCGCACTCAGCGTGAGCACGATCGTTTACTGGAGCGCCTCGTGATGGACCAAGAGTATCAGCAGTTGGTAGAGCGCTTTTTCGAGCAGGCTGAGCGTATCGAAACCTCAAGCGACTTACGGGGTGCGACCGATGATCCTGAGGATGATAAATTTTTGGAACTGGCCAAAGATGGGGATGCGGATTATGTCATTACTGGCGACCGACATCTTCTGGACCTCGAGCAACTTAGTTCTACCGAGATTACTACACCTGAACGCTTTTGGAACACTTATCAAGAAGTTGCAGGCACGCCGGTCCTACGCTAGCTTAAACGCATGTCAAGGTCGAGCACGAGCGGACCCAGTAACTTTGCACTAGATAACACGCCCGATGACGCAGTCTTGCGGCAACTTAAAGCCGCGCCCCGTCGCATTACAGTCAATGAAGCAAAAAATCCTTCGGGCGAGTATTTTTGTCCGATTTGTCGCTCAGTGTTTTTCCGTAAATCGTGGCACAATGATGAACGTCGCTACCTGAGCCTGGCGCAGCACCTAGAGCTAGCGCGTAAGTGCCCCGCCTGTCACAAAACCGAGTTCGATTTGCCTGAGGGCGTGGTAACGCTCTCTGCTTTGGATGGTCTGCCGCGAGAACGTCGCGAGGAGCTAATCAATCTAGTACGCCACATCGGTGAGCGAGCGCGTGCGCGTGACCCAATGGACCGCATCTACAAGGGTCTCGACAAGGGCAACGAAATGCAAATCTTTACTACGGAGAACCAACTGGCTATCGCCATCGGTAACGAGGTCAAGCGCGCCATGGGTGGTGATCTCAATGTAGACTTTGCTCACCGCGAGAACGAGATCGCGCGCGTGGTTTGGATCGCCAAGCCACTCGCGTAGTTAATTACCTCTACTGAGCCAAATTTAGCTCCACTGTACGAATTTTGACATTTATTGAAAGTAAGAGTACGATTGCCGCAACCAAAAACAGCCGAACTCCAACCCTGTAGGTGGGATCTGGCTTTATAGCTAAGATAGGTTGTTCCGCCTCGAGAGAGGCGGTTTTGACATTTTAGTTACAAATAGCTCGCGTTCAAGTGTGGCAAGAGTGATCTGGGCCCAACTATTTCCCATGTAAGCTTGGCGTACTAACCCACAAATGGCGTCGGCTAAGCGAATTAGCACGCTGGTTTCTTCGCGACGTATGCTTTTTATCCGTTTAGTTCTCCTGCAAATGAGGCGCACACTTTTCCTAAATCGCCGCAACTCCGCTTTACGTAAGCCATCAACATAGACGCTTGTTTGATCGCTAAAACTAGTGGCAGAATTGATAGCCAGGGCCGTGGTTGTTGCACTGAAATCAGTATACGCGACTTTGTGTAAAGCTACTTTGTAGAAGATAGTCCCTTGTAGGGACGTTATCTTTTGCACTTCTTTAAAGAAAAGTGACTGCACCTTATGTTTTGATCGGCTCCATTTCCGCGGAAACTTCTCACTCACTAGTTCGGCCTGTATCAAACGATTTTCGATCTGTTCACGATTAGAAGAGACAATGACGACGCTCGCTGCGAAGAACTTCCCCTCTGTATCTTGGCCAGATTCGTCTACAAACGCATAAAACTGTCCCATACTCCGTAATAACTACCATGCCAAGCTTAAAGAATTATTAAGCTGGTTTTTTGACGTTTTGGCTTTTTTGTGGTTGAATACGTACATGAGCGACGTATCCAAGCAGCTCCAAGAACTCTCCCGAAAAGTCCTGGCCGGCCAGGACTGTCTTTGACGTCGCGACTAAACGCAAACGCATAACCGAGATCGAACAGGCCCAAGCGCGGCCCGATTTTTGGTCTAAGCGCGAGCAAGCCCAGCAGCTTTCGCAAGAGCTTGCGAGTCTTAAAGAGATCGTCGAGTTTTGGGATGGACTTGCCAAGGAAGTCAACGATCTAGTCGAGCTCGACCGGCTCTTGGAGTTAGAACCGGATGCCGTCACTAGCGCGGACCTCAAAAAAAAGACTGGTGACCTTGCTAATCGAGTAGCTAAGGCCGAATTTCAACTTCTGCTGGCAGGCCCCTACGACGCCAACAGTGCCATCGTCGCGATCCACGCCGGAACCGGCGGTGTAGACGCCATGGACTGGGCCAAAATGCTCCTGCGTATGCTTCTACGCTATTGCGCGCAGCGTGGCTACAAGACCAAGATGCTCGACACCTCGCGCGGTGAGGAGGCGGGGATTAAGTCGGCCACTTTTGAGGTCACCGGCAGCTACGCTTACGGCTACCTCAAGTCCGAGTTTGGGGTGCACCGGCTCGTGCGCATGTCGCCCTTTAACGCGGATCAGTTGCGACAGACGAGCTTTGCGCTGGTCGAGGTTCTCCCGGAGGTCGGTAAAGCGTCTGAGATTGAGATAAAACCGGATGAACTCAAAATGGACATGTACCGTGCCGGCGGTGCGGGCGGCCAAAACGTCAACAAGACCTCAACCGCGGTACGACTGACTCACTTGCCGACCGGTTTGATCGCGGCCAGCCAGTCCGAGCGTAGTCAGGTCCAAAACCGGGCCAACGCCATGCGCATCTTGCAAGCCAAGCTGGCTCTGCGTTTTGAGCAGGAGCGCGAGGCCGAAAAACGAAAGCTGCGCGGAGCCTACCAGACAGCGGAGTGGGGGAATCAGATTAGGTCCTATGTCCTACACCCCTACCAAATGGTCAAGGACCACCGCACGGGGGTTGAAACGAGCGATACGCAAGGGGTTCTCAATGGTGACCTTACTCAATTTATGGAGGGCTTCCTCAATTGGAGAGCGCAGTGTGAGATTGACGAACAGCGAAAGAACAAGTGATAGTCTCGCTAATCCACGGCTCGATGATTGACAAAGACAACAAAAGCTGTTAGCTATTGTTGTTCGCATTTTGTGAGAGGAGAAGTGAAATGAAGCGGACTCGACCGGGGAAAAAGGCAACACGCAAGACCAACAAGAAACGTGATCGTGACCCCGCAGCTATGTCGCCTTTGCAAAGGCTTGCAAGCACGAGACTGCAAGCGTTCGGTGTGACGCTGATGAGCTGGGGACCAAGTACGTCAGGCGAGGAGCAGACGCAGAACTAGTAATGGAGACGGTAGGGGTCGCAGGAGTGTTTCTCTTGCGGCCATTTTTTCTATTCGTAAACAAAGAACCCGGGCATCGCCCGGGTCCTTACGTGTTCTACCTAGAAACTTGCAGAACTAGACGGTCTTTGCAGCACCTGGCTTGGAGAATCCTCCAGCAACCGCGTAGCCGATCAGCGACATTACTAGTCCACCGATTGCGCCACCAACGACCCATCCGACGAGCTGACCAATTCCATAGCCCACTCCATAGCCACCCACCGAAATCCCTAGGAATCCGAGCGGCTTAAAGATAAAGGCGAAGTAGATAAAGAACCCAATACCCATGAGGAGCGAGGGCAAAACTCCCAACACGGCGCCACCGATGAGCGCGTCCTTCATTTCACCGCGGTGCATCTTGACCAGCTGGTAGCCAAACCAGAAATACACAAAAGCAGCGTAGAGCGATACGAGCCACGAGAGCCAGATACCCCAGCCAAAGACCGAGAGTACCGCTACGGCAGCAGCCGCGATTACGAGCCACATGTAGTACATTTTCTGGAACGAAAAATACTGACCGATGGTCATCTTGCCGCCGACTTTTTTAGCCATCATTTGGCCCGTGGGGCCCGAGTTCATCATGTTGTCCATAGCTTTTAGAGGAAGTGATTACAGTTAAGTTATCCACATTGTAGGTGCCGTAGCCAAGCCCTGTCAACGCACAATTGGGGAAAGCTCGTGCAGTGCACAAGTGGTGTGCTCATTAAGCCAAATTTGGCTATAGTTTGGGGGCAAATGATTAGCCTGCGCAACGTCACCATGACCTATCCTCCAAACGTGGTGGCGCTCGACAACGTGACTATAACAATCGACACGGGAGAGTTTGTCTCGATTGTAGGTATGAGTGGAACCGGTAAGTCCACCCTAGTGCGTTTACTAATTGCGGAAGAACGTCCCAGCAGTGGCGAGATCCATGTCGATGATTGGGTGGTTAATCAAATTCATCCTAAGCACATCCCGTACTATCGCCGTCAGATCGGCGTGGTGTTTCAAGACTTTAAGTTGTTAGAGCGCAAGACCGTCTTTGAGAACGTCGCCTTTGCTATGGAAGTAGCTGGTAACGCCTCGCCCCAAACCATTCATAAAAAGGTGCTCGAGACCCTCGATGTAGTGGGTCTGCGTGATCGTCGTGATAATTTTCCCTCACAACTTTCTGGAGGAGAACAGCAAAGGGTCGCCATTGCGCGTGCCCTGATCCACTCACCTAAGCTTTTAATTGCTGACGAGCCCACCGGTAACCTCGATATGATTAATGCTCAAGAAGTGATAGATCTACTCGAGCGCATTAATCGCGCTGGCACGACGGTACTAATGGTTACGCACAATGCCGATATTGTGAACAGGCTCAAACGTCACGTAGTTACAATTGATGCTGGCCGCGTGGTGCGAGACGAAAAAGAGGGCAGGTACTTACTCTAAAGTTCTCCATCGTTCTCCATGGCAACCAAGAAACAAACCAAGATTGAATATTTTCAGCTCAGGCGGGTGCTGCGTAACGGTCTGCAAAACTACTGGCGCAATATTGGCCTTTCGGTTGCTACAACTTTTGTAACGACACTCACTTTACTTGCGGTTAGTCTCATATTACTTGCCAACCTGCTGCTCGGCCTGGCCTTGCGTAGCGTACAAAGTAAAGTCGATATTAGTGTGTACTTTGATGCGCTGGCCTCAGAAGCACAGGTCTCTAATGCTCAGGCCGAGATTCGTAATATCGCAGGAGTTGCGGAGGTTACGCTAATCCCACGTGAGCAAGCCCTCGAAAAGTTCCGCCAGGAGCACGTAGACAATCCACTTATTAGTGCTTCTTTGCTAGAGCTAGCCGATAACCCGCTGCAAACTACTCTGGTCATCCACTCAGAGGATCCCCAGCAGTATGCCTCGATCAACGAGCAGCTTCGCAGCATGGTCGATGGCCAAATCGTTGATCGCGTCAACTACGACGACAATCGCGACACCATTGATCGTCTCTCGCGCATCTCAATTTGGACCCGTACTGGAGGAACAGTAGCCGGGTTAACTTTGGCTGGGATTGCCGTATTAGTGGTTTATAACACGGTACGACTGACTATTTACTCTCGTCGCGAAGAGGTTGGAATCATGAAGCTGGTTGGTGCCACTAACGGCTTTGTACGTGGTCCTTTTTTGATCGAAGGTATTTTGTACGGTTTTGTTGCCTCTTTGATAACGCTTGGAATTATTGAACCTGTTCTCATGTGGATTTCGCCCAAAGTAGAGAGCTTTTTTGGCACCTCGAGTGTCGTGTTTGACTTTATTCAAAGCAATCTGGCCCTCGTAATTGGGGGGGAACTTATATTAGGAACACTCCTCGGAGTGGTCTCAAGTTTATTGGCTATCCATCGCTACTTGCGGGTCTAAATCGGTAAGCAGACCCATTTTTTTGATCAGTCGCGCAAAAAATGGTAGGTATGTCGCGATGCCTTGGGGAGTAGCCAAGCGGTAAGGCAGTGGACTCTGAATCCACCATCGTAGGTTCGATCCCTACCTCCCCAGCCAAAAGAGCGTCTTTTGGGCTATGATAGGAGGGTGATCCAAGTAGTCGATAAATTTATTGCGCTAACGCAGGTGCAAAAACTTGCCCAAGAGACTTTTGGGGTTATGGTTAAAGGTGTGGTTGACTTACGGACTAAAGTGATGGCACTCGGCGGCGAGCTCCACGCCGATGCCGAGGCGGTTCTCCTAGAAGGGGGATCTCGGCAGACTGATCTTTGGGGGTTTAATATTTATCCAGATAAGGATCGTAAGGAATGGCTTGAGTTTAGCTCGCTCATTAATATTCGTCCCCGCCAGGCCAACCTCTCTATGGAGGTGCAGGACGAATTGGTAAAAAAGCAAATGGCTGCGATTGTAAATTCTCTTATTCAATGAAGCGGGTGAACAAAGATCGCTGGTTGTCCCTGTCGCTGGCCGAGCAGCTGGGCAACATTGGCGCGGAGTTTACGCGTGCCAGTACGGCGGCCCGGATGCAATCGGTTGCCCTTCGCAAGTCCGCTTTAGGGCGTGCCATGGATCTAATCGACTGTACCCTTACCGACGAGCGTTTGGCCGGACGGCGCCGAGAGATTTTACGTCTAAGAGAGGTAGT
>JAZDNR010000098.1:0-4336 GCA_043799475.1 Parcubacteria group bacterium | reverse complement strand
CGCCTAAGCATCCTACCTTCTTAGCTTGACACTTAAGTTGAACGCGCTAGAAGAAAAAACAACTCCTCCATAGGGGAGAGCGAATTTTAACATTGCTATCGAGTCGTAAGGAGGTCGAAAGATGGTGAGTGTAAAGGAGCTAGAGCAGTTCTTTTTCAGGGCAATGCGCCAGGGATGGGCGTTCGGTGGAAAGGCCGAACCTGTACCTGGTTTACCGGGGTACAAGGACTTCTGGCATCGCGAACCTGACCGTGGACTAGTTCTGCTGGACCGGTATTGCGTAGCACGGAATGGATGCAATACAAAGACTTGCGGTACAACGACGATCTGGCACAACGATGTACCGGTCTGGACGATGCATTATGGTGGGCAGTGCGAAGATGTAGCAATTCCTTGTCTCAGGGCCGCACTCCAGGACGCATACGAGGCGGAATTATTCTTCGGCGGACGAGGTACAGACGGTTTTATGTACGAGAAGCTGGCGTACGAGAACTGTGATCGGGATGGTTGCAGCACACTGGGGACATTCGAGAATTTCGAGGGTGAAGAGCACATCTATGTATCGGGTGGGGAGGAGTTTGGGCTGCTCTGGTACAAGGGAGGCACGCTTCTTGCCTAGTCCGCCTTGCAACAAGCGAGAACAAAAGACAGCATTCGAGGACGGCCACAGATACTGCGGCCGTCCTTATCCTTATGGCCCTGAGTGGAACTTTCGATGGACGTCTTTAAGCTTGACGTTAGTGACGTGCAGATACATTTGTGTGGTGGCCAAATTGGCGTGACCCAAAAATTCTTGAACCGTGCGTGAGTCAACGCCTTTATTGAGCAAATCGGTAGCAAATGTGTGTCGCAGGACGTGTGGCGTCACGCGGTAGGGGAGTCCGGCTTTGATACTGTACTGTTCCAGCGCGGCTTCGATGGCACGCACTGTAAGTCTACGAGATTTTGTGGAACGAATTTTATTGTGCCGAATAAACAAGGCCGGATCATCGTCGCCACGTTTGTCTAAGTAATTTTTTATCCATTGCATGGCGCGAGGGGAGAGGTAAATCGGTCGCACCCGTCCACCCTTGCCCGACACGGTAATCTCAGTAGGGGTAGTCGTGCTAAAGCGGGCTGGCACCTGCCTTACATTAAGTGAAGTGAGTTCTGAAATACGCAGCCCGCTAGAAAACAAGGCCTCAATGATGGCCCGATCGCGTAATCCCTGGATAGTTTTGACATCCGGTGCCGCAAATAAACAACGCAATTGCTCTAGCGTCAGATATTTAATATTTTTGTAGCGATCGGCGTCTTTTAACTTCGGTAGTTCAACCGCAGAAACTGGCAACGTCTTGATGCCTTGGGTGTTAAAAAAGGCTAAAAAGGACCTCAATGCGACCAAATAGAACAGCCGGGTGCTCTTTTTAAGAGGTCGAGAGGTCCTAGGGTTCGTGTATCTGCTTAAAAAAAGCCTATAACCGTAGATATGGTCCTTAGTGAGCTCATGTGGGGAAGTCGACGCAATCCCCTCGACCTTGAGCCATTTAAAGAAGAGCTCTAAAAAGCGTCGATAGTTTTCTATTGTACGTGGAGAAGCGTCCTTAGCAACTTCTAGGTACTGGAGGTACTCACTCAGGTACCCAGTGAGGGGACGAGAGGCCGCGGATTCCTTTTTGACAAGACGCATGTTTTGGGCGTGGTTAAGCTCCAACTGCTTTCATACTACACTTAAGGTATATTAAGTGCAATGGTTAGTTTGTGGGAAAAAAACCAGACGGGAGAACTTTCGCGCTCCCCTGCTGCACTAGCACACTGCACAGCCGCGTGATAGACAAGGTTACATAATAATGCTCTTTAAGATGGCGTAAGTTCATCCCAGACGATTGGAGATGTGTAATGAACCGCAACCGCCCGTATTGGTCCGAGGCTAACGTACACGAAGTCCTTTGCGCCACATCCTTTAGCGAGCTAGCGCGAGTAGCCCTCTCTATCCTCTACCGGATGCCCCCACACGTTGGGATGATTTGCGGTCCTATCACTACCGGTGGTCTTGGGTCAATCAAAGCAAACCTGCAGATATTCAACGAGACCATCGACGATTTAGTGAGTCGGGGCGTCAATCTCTTCGATCAAATTCCGTTCGAAGAGCACTTCGCTCGCATTAAAGCCCAAGGAAACGGTTACGATACAAGGCTGCTTAATGAGTTCTACCTAACGCTATTCGAGTCCGGTCAGATCACGCGGCTGCATATGATCCCGGGCTGGCAGAGTTCAGGGGGTGCAACTTGGGAGCATGCACAGGCCCAACGGCTCAAAATCGAGATCGTTTACCTTTAGCACCTTTTGCTCTGAGCCTGATCAAACCGAATTTAGCGCGTCTGAATTCGGTTCTTCTTTTTTTGACGCCCTAAAGCCTGGCGTCGCCGGATAAGTTGCCTGGCGCGACGGAGCATAATTTTGTCGTTTTTAAAACTCGCTCGCCGAATCGCCTCATCGAGCGTAAACCAGCGCGCAGCATCATACTCTTTATCATGCTGTTCAACTGACCCAGCCTGTTTTTTAAGTAAAAAGAAGTGCACATACTTATGGATGAACTCTTTTGTCACAGGATGCGTAAAATAAAAATTGGCCGTGCCTAATTTGGGTCCACCCAACCCATCAACTCCAGTCTCCTCACGTATTTCGCGGCGCGCGGCCTTGAGCAGGTGTTCTCCCCGCTCTGGGTGACCTTTAGGTAAACGCCAGGTTGGATAGGGATCAAAACGACCCACCAAGGCAACCTTGGCTAGGCCACGCCGACGCATGTACACAATACCACCCGCTGAAATCTCGACCTTCGCCTTACGACGCGGCCGACTGGCGGCTACGCGCCTCTTTTTATGCATAGTGTTTACAGATAGAGACGCGGATTGACGTGGTTACAGTAGGGCAAAAGACCATAGGGTCGTTGCGTCGTTTGTAAATTAAAGCACACCATAAAATGCACGTGCGCGCCGGTGGAGTAACCGGTGCTTCCCATGGCCGCCACCACCTGTCCACGTTTTACTGTGTCCCCTTTTGAGACTTTGATAGATAAGAGGTGCCCGTAAAGCGTGTCAAAGCCTTCTTTGGAGTGATTAATACTGAGCCAGCGCCCGTAGGCCACCCCACCGAGATCGCCCGTGGCCGAAACCACTCCATCATCAGCCGCGTAAATGGGGCTGCCCATGGGTGCGGCAATATCAAGCCCATTGTGGTCAGCACCACCGTATGCCCCGCCTTCTGAGTATGGTGTATTGCCATACTCCTGCGTAACCGTCCCATTAGCGGGCCACATGAGAACCCCCGCTCCGGCAGGTATAGCGCCACTCGGGATGCCTCCAGTTTTGGAGAGTAGTTCTTGTTCGAGTTGACGGATGTCGTCGAGGGCCTGTTTTTGTTGAGCCTCGTTCTCGGCTAGTAAGTTTTCGTAGTTCTTTTGCTCTTCTTCGCTAAGCGCTAAAAGTCGATCCTTTTGTGCGCGCTTGGCGGTTAGGGCTTCACGTTGACCTTCGAGCTGCGTACGAAGTACTAGCGCATCGTTACGCTGGCGCTCAAGCTCAGCTTGTTTGGCCTCGAGTTCACCTTTAAGCTGTTTAATTTGTTCTAAACCTTCTTGCGTCTTTTTTTGTAATGTCTCGGTGTACTCAAATTGGTTGAGAATCTCCGAAAAGCTTTTACCCGATAGCAAGATTTCAATGACATTAACTTGATCGGCGTCGTTGATGAGCCGGATGTATTCCGCTAATACTTTTTTAGTCTCATTGATTTCTTTTTCTTTGGTACGTATTTCAATTTCGGTCTTTTCGATCTCTTTGTTGGTTCGCTCTATTTTAGTCTCAGTGTTTTGGATCTCTAAACCGATCGTGTCTATTTCAACCGAAAGACGTTCTATCTCATTTCTATAAGAACGTATCTCACTCCCCTTTTGTTCAATCTGTTGCTGAAGTTTTGCGATCTCGCTATCGAGTCGTTGTACCTGGCCATTGAGTGTGTTGATCTCGCCTGCGATTTCCTCGACTGACCGCGCACCAACAGGTAGCGGCTTGAGGCCGAGCCCAATCCCCATGATAAGAGCTACGAGCAAAAATAACTTTAACTGACGAAGAAGCCGCATCTGACTATATTATGACACAATAATGAACAAATTGTCAAAGATTTTTAAGTACTTGTTCTAGCCTTTCCAGAGATTTCTTTTTTCCGAGAACCCATAAAATCTCCTGGGGCCCAGGCGACGCTTTGAGACCAGATAAAGCCACACGCAGGGGCCAAAAAACTTCACCCACTGATCGACCCGAATCTGCCGTAAATTTTTTAAGGTTTTCTTCAAGTAGTG
>JAZDNR010000001.1:0-3225 GCA_043799475.1 Parcubacteria group bacterium | reverse complement strand
GGCGTTAACTTTAAAGCGCTCTGTCCTTTTCACCAAGAAAAAACTCCCTCGTTTATGGTAAGTCCTGAGCGACGCAGTTGGCATTGTTTTGGCTGCGCCAAGGGCGGCGACATTTTTAGTTTTGTCATGGAGATCGAAGGGCTGGACTTTAGAGAAGCCCTCAAGTTGCTGGCCCGTAAGGCCGGGGTGGAATTGCCCACCTCGTCGCAAGCTAAGCAACATGCTTCGCGTGCCTCGCGCCTGTTTGCGGTCAATGAGGCGGCGCGCGATTTTTTTGTGCAGCAACTTGTTGCTCCCTCACCTGAGCACAAAAATGCCGCCCGGATCGCACAGCAAGAGCTGGCCCGTCGTAAAGTTGATCAGCTGACACGTGAGACCTTTGGGATTGGCTTTGCACCAGCCAGTTGGGAGGCGCTCTCGAGCTATTTGTTAAAAAAAGGATTTGGTGAACAAGATCTCGTGGCGGCCGGTGTTACGGTGGCGCGGCCGGCACCAAAGCCTGGCGGATACGATCGCTTTCGTAACCGACTGACGTTCCCCCTGACCGATGTGGTGGGTCGCGTGGTGGGATTCTCGGCACGGGCCCTTGATCCGGCTGAGAAAATGGGCAAGTACATAAACTCACCCGAGAGCGAGGTCTACCACAAGGGCAAGTTTTTATTTGCTCTGGGTCAGGCCAAAAGTGAAATCCGGCGGCGCGGTTTTGCAATTTTGGTTGAGGGTCAGATGGATGCCATCTCGTCGCACCGAGTTGGTGTGCGCAATGTCGTCGCTACCAGCGGAACCGCACTCACACTACAGCAGCTAGAGCTACTCAAGCGCTATACTACCAATCTTATTCTGGCTTTTGATGTTGATCTGGCCGGCTCGTCCGCTACTAAACGTGGCATTGATCTCGCCATCACCAGTGGTTTTAATGTCAAGGTGGCGCGCATGCCCGAGGGAGTCGATCCGGATGATCTCTGTCGTAGCGACCCCAAAATTTGGGCCAGTGCTCTCAATCAATGCGAGGCGATCGTCGAGTACTACTTGCGTAAAAGCACCACCGGTCGTGATCTTGCCAAAGTCGAAAACAAAAAGGTCGTGGCTCACATGGTTCTCCCGGAGGTTGCGCGATTGATTGATCCGGTTGAACAGGCGCATTACCTGCAACGCCTCTCGCAATTACTTGGCATGGATGAGTCCGTCTTGCGGCAAGCACTAAAGCATACAGTCGCTGATTCGTCTGCCAAGATGCCGGCGGCCGAGGTATCGGCGCGCGCGGCAACACAAAGTGTAGACTCACTCACGCGCAAACTTGCCCGACTGATTGCCCTACGCGTGCGGGGTTCACCACTGTCTGAGGCAGATCTTGGACCTCTTACGATCTTGGATAACTCAACTATTCAACGTGTCCATGAATTATTGCGGGGTGCTTATCAAGAAGGAGTACTTTTTACTGAGGTAAATAAACTCGATCCAGAACTCGGACGCTTGGCCAATGCGGAGGCTTTTGCTCTTGACCGCGAATCTCAAAGGCAGGACAACACGGAGCAAACACCAGATGAGGCGTTGCGGCAAGAGGTGCAAACATTAGTAAAAGTAATCACGCGCGAAGGATTGCGACGAGAATTAGCCGATCTACATCGCACGAGTGTCACGGCCCATGGGCCACAGGCCCAGGAGCTGGCAACACGTTTTGTTCAAAAAACCCAGGAGTTAGCCAAACTGGAGGCACAAGCCCCGGCGTAGTATACTAGCCACCTCGACTGCATGGGAAAGAAAAAGCACACCAAAAAATTGCTGCACGTAAGATTACGTGTGCAGCAAAAACCGCACAGTAAAGCAAAAAAACTCGGTAAGCCGGGTAAGATAAGACGCGTTTTTAAACTGACTAAGGAGGAACAGGCACAGGTTCTCGGTCAGTACAACATGCTGCTGGAGCGAGCTCGTCAAAAAGGCTTTATTACTGAGGCCGAAATTTTGCATGTCATCACTGAACCCGAGCGTTGGCTGGAGGGTCTCGAAGAGTTTTATGACCGTCTCGATCAAGTAGGACTGGAGCTGCTAGAGATGAAAGGCGGCTACCTGGAAAAACCCCAACCCAAAACCAAGGCCGAGCAGGCTTACGAAAAACGCATTGATATCTCGGCTCTCTCGGCTGACTCCGTACAGATGTACCTGCGCGAGATTGGACGTGTGCCGCTCCTCACGCGCCAAGAAGAGATCGATCTGGCCAAACGTATGGAGCGTGGGGACCAGGCTGCCAAGCAACGTCTCATCGAGGCAAACCTGCGGTTAGTTGTCTCGATTGCTAAAAAGTACAGTGGTCGCGGAGGACTGACGCTCCTCGATCTCATCCAAGAGGGGAACCTCGGTCTGTTCCGCGCCGTGCAAAAATTTGACTATCGTAAAGGGTACAAGTTCTCCACCTATGCAACCTGGTGGATCCGGCAAGCAGTAACCCGCGCACTAGCCGACCAGTCCCGCACTATCCGTATCCCGGTCCACATGGTCGAGACGATTAATAAATTTGTGCAGACCGAGCGCCGCCTAGTCCAGATCTTAGGACGCGAGCCCTTGCCGGAGGAGATTGCCTCTGAGATGGATATGCCGATCGATAAGGTGCGGCACATTATTAAGATCAACCAAGACACCGTCTCGCTGGAAAAATCTGTGGGTGACGATGAGGATGACTCGGAGCTGGGTGAGTTTATCGAGGACACCAAGACCATTGCGCCCTCCGAGGCAGCCGCGCAAAATCTGCTCAAGGGTTACGTGCGCGATGTAATGAAATACCTCCTGCCGCGCGAGCAAAAAATCCTGGAGATGCGTTTTGGCTTAATTGATGGTGTTCAACACACGCTCGAGGAGGTCGGCAAGGAATTTGGCGTAACGCGTGAGCGCATCCGCCAAATTGAGGCAAAGGCCCTCGAGAAGATTAAGCAGCACGAAAAAGTTCGCGTACTCAAAGATTTTTAGGTAGGCTGTACCTCATGCGTTTGTCACAGTCGTTTAGTCGAACCCGCCGGGAAAAGCCTGCCGGTGCCACAACGATCAATCACGAGTTGCTTGTCCGCGGTGGCTTTATTGAACAAGAACTGGCCGGTGTTTTTGTAATGCTACCCTTTGGCCAGCTGGTTTTATGCAAGATCGAGACCATCGTGCGCCAAGAAATGGACCGCATGGGTGGTCAAGAGATACTCATGACTAACTTACAGGCTAAAGAGCACTGGCAGACAACCG
>JAZDNR010000082.1:0-5195 GCA_043799475.1 Parcubacteria group bacterium | reverse complement strand
GTGCCCAGGAGTTCTCCATGCCAAAGACCTGTCCGATGTGTGGTGGCCGGGTTGTGCGCAAGGCGGGAGAAGCGGCCCATTACTGCGCAAATCCGAAATGTTTCGCAATCGATCGTGAGAAGGTTATCCATATGGTATTTGCTTTTGACATTTACTTTGTGGGGCCCAAGCTGATTGACAAACTGTTTGATGCAGAACTAATCCGTGATGCGGCTGACATTTTTGCGCTCGAGCTAGGAGATTTTGAGGGACTGCCCGGCTTTGGGCCAGTCGCGGCCAGACGGGCTTACGATGCAATCCAGACCAAGAAAAAAATTGAGTTGGGGCGGCTGCTGGCTGGGCTGGGTATTCGGCATGTCGGAAGTGAGACAGCCAGCGACTTAGCGCGCTTGATCGTGAGCATTTGGCACAAACAGGCCAAAGGGTCCGGGCGATCGAGCGAGCATAAGGAGCTGACCCTACGTGATCTGATTAAATTTTTACCGAGCCTAAACGCTGAAGATTGGATGGCGATCGAGGGAATCGGTGAAGTCGTTGCCAAGAGCCTCGCGTATTTTTTTGTCCAAAAATCCAACCTGGTTTTTTTGCGTAAGCTTGAGGCGGCTGGCGTTGAGGTGGTTCTGCCCAAACGGCAGAAGACTAAACTTGCCGGTAAAACATTTGTTATTACTGGCACGCTCTCCGGCATGTCGCGCGCAGTTGCCAAACAAAAAATTGAGAAACTAGGCGGATCGGTGGCCAGCGCAGTTTCAAAACACACTGACTACGTTGTGACTGGCGCTGAGCCAGGATCCAAACTTAAAAAAGCTCAGGAGTTAGGGATCGCTACATTAAACGAGAGCGAGTTTGTTAGGCTACTCAGGCAATGAGCAGACGCCAGGCATGATTGCTGAACTTTTAGCACGACTAACCGATTGGGCCACCGGATTTATTTCGACTACGGGGTATGCCGGTTTATTTGGGCTGCTTTTTTTAGACGCTATCAATATCCCTATGCCCTCTGAGCTAACCCTCGGATTTGGCGGTTATATGGTCTCGATTGGTCGTTTAAGTTTTTGGGGAGCAACTCTGGCAGGTTCTCTGGGTTACAGTGCGGGCGCCGTGGCCTCTTATTGGATCGGCCGTCTGGGCGGACGGCCACTGGTGGAACGCTACGGTAAGTATTTTTTAATCTCGCGGCGTGATTTGGCTCGGGCTGATCGTCTCTTGGGCAAGTACGGCAATGCCATTACCTTTTTTTCGCGCATGGTACCGGTCTTGCGAACGTTTATATCAATGCCTGCGGGAGTCTGCCGCATTCCCTTTGGTCAATATGTTATTTACACAGTATTAGGTTCCACGCTTTGGGCAGTAATTTTTGTATACCTGGGCAACTTAGTGGGCGAGAATTACAAAATTATTGGAGAAAAATTACACGGGATTGAGTATGTTATCGCCGGAGCCCTGCTGCTAGGCATCGTCGCCTGGATAGTTCACTTTGTTAAAGAACAGCGCGAGATCCGACGCGAACTGGCTAACCAGCCAAAAACTCCTATCACAAAATAGGTCGGATCGTGTTAGCATCGATCCTATGGCTATTACTCCCCAAGAGGTTGAACACGTCGCGCGTCTGGCGCGTATTGGACTGACACCCGCTGAGATCAAGCGTTTTACAGGAGAACTGACTAAAATTCTAGACTTTGTCTCACAGCTTAAAGAAGTCGATATCGCCCATGTAGTTGAGACCTCGCACGTTACGGGCCTAAGCAATGTCACACGCAGCGACAAACCCGCTAAACCGCTGGACCGCCAAACCTTTTTGGACGGGGCACCAGCGCATGAGCAAAAACAACTTAAGGTAAAAGGAGTGTTTACCTCATGAGTGCTGCCAAACTCCCAATCAAGGCAGCGCAGCTCGCGCGGCTCTCGCTCACCGATACAGTTGTTGGGCTTGCCGCAAAAAAGTTCTCCAGTTTAGAGTTAGTCGAGGCCTATCTCAAACGACGTGACCAGGTGGAACCCAAAATTGAGGCTTACCTCTTGACGTTGGATGACCAAGCGCGTGCACAGGCCAAACAGGTCGATGAGCGACGGGCGCACGCTGACA
Source organism: Parcubacteria group bacterium (assembly GCA_043799475.1). Lineage (GTDB taxonomy): Bacteria > Patescibacteriota > JAUYIX01 > JAUYIX01 > JAUYIX01 > JAUYIX01. The sequence continues at coordinate 3,109 of JAZDNR010000082.1, read as the reverse complement.
AACTACCAGCGCTGGCTGGTGTACCTATTGCAGTTAAAGATAACTTTAATCTGATCGGTAGCGAGACCACCTGTGGTAGCAAAATTCTCAAAAAATATATTGCGCCTTACGATGCCACGGCAGTAGCCCGCCTCAAAGAGGCCGGTGTGATTATTCTGGGCAAAACCAATTTGGATGAGTTTGCTATGGGAGCATCCACGGAGAACTCCGCCTTTAAAACTACCAAAAATCCTTGGGACACGACGCGCGTGCCGGGAGGTTCGTCGGGAGGGAGTGCTGCGGCAGTGGCCTCTGATATGGTCGCGGCGGCGTTGGGATCGGACACAGGTGGATCGGTCCGGCAGCCAGCCGCGCTGACAAATATCGTTGGACTCAAACCGAGCTATGGGCGTATTAGTCGTTATGGGCTTGTAGCTCTGGCTTCGTCGATCGATGTTGTCGGCACACTCACTAAAACAGTCGCCGACGCCGCGGTTCTCCTGGAGCGTCTGGCCGGGGAGGATTCTAAAGACGCCACCTGTTATCCCGAGCCAGCGCCGCAGTATCCGCAGCTAATTGAGGGACCAAACATTAAAGGGCTTAAGGTCGGTCTACCCAAGGAGTACTTTGCTAAAGGGCTAGACCCGGCGGTCAAAGAGCAAGTATTTACCGCGGCAAAGCAGCTCGAGCAGCTCGGTGCCAAGCTCGTGGATGTCAGTCTGCCGCACTCTAAGTACGCCTTGCCGACTTACTATATTATCTTGCCGTGCGAGGCCTCGGCTAACTTGGCGCGCTATGACGGAATTAAGTACGGCGAATCGATTATGCGCAGCAAAGAAGTGTCTCCTCGGGACTTGCTCGAGGTCTATATGCGTTCGCGTGCTCAGGGTTTTGGTGCCGAGCCAACGCGCCGCATTATGCTGGGTACCTATGCTTTGTCATCCGGTTACTACGACGCCTATTACCGCCGGGCGCAAAAGGTGCGCACGTTGGTGCGGCGTGACTTTTTGGAGGTCTTTAAAAAAGTACAAGTTCTCCTGACGCCGACCACGCCTACAACGGCCTTTAAGATTGGAGAAAAAAAGCAGGACCCAATCGCCATGTATCTTTGTGACGTTATGACGGTGGCGGTTAACGTGGCAGGAGTTCCGGCGCTCTCGCTGCCCTGTGGGTTTGTGGGAGAACTACCGGTTGGTATGCAGCTGATCGGGCCAGACTACAACGAGGAGTTGATTCTCAAGGTGGGGCATGCCTATCAACTGGCGACTGATTGGCACCGGCGACGTCCCGCTTTATAATCGGCCAACATGGGACAAGAACGACGCGCGCGTTTTGAGCGCAAGGAAATCCGTCAAGAGTTACTGGCTAAGCGCCGAGCGCGGCGGCGAGCACTCTGGCCGTTTTTGTTGACGGTTATCTTGGGAGTTGGAGGCGGAGTGATTTTGGGCTACTACAATAATAATCAATCCAACATGATCACAACTACCATCAAAACCGACAAGGGTGATATTACGCTCGAGCTCTACCCCGAGCGTGCCCCCAAAACGGTCGATAACTTTGTAAAACTTGCCAAGGACAAGTTCTACGATGGAACGACGTTCCACCGAGTGATTGAGGATTTTATGATTCAGGGCGGCGATCCACTCAGTAAAGACGATGATCCGAGTAATGACGGCAATGGTGGGCCGGGTTATCAGTTTGAGGACGAGATAAATCCAAAATCTTTGGGGCTTGCTGACGATGCAATCGCGGAGCTTGAGGGGCAAGGCTACAAATACAATTACGATCTTGAGTCTATCAAAATGGAAAAAGGGGTCATCGCCATGGCCAACTCAGGCCCCAACACCAACGGCAGTCAATTTTTTATCGTCTCAACTAAAGCGCAGCCGCATCTCGACGGCCGACACACCGTTTTTGGTCGCGTGCTCGAGGGAATGGATGTGGTGACGAGCATTGCCGGTGGCGACAAAATCAACGCGATCGAGATCGCAGAGTAGGCGCGAGATTGCTAAGAGGGCCGACAAAAAGACCAGAGGGGCAGCAACGCTACCCCTCAGAGACGGCGAGATTATGGCGGTCAGTGTGAGGCGGTCGAGGACAGGGACGCGCGCACCCTCGGGTAGACTAACCACCAAAAGTATGTCCAGAGCAGACTGATGATCAAGCTACCGAGGTCAAACGGTCGGCGCTCGATCGGGTGAATTATCAGGTAGAGCAGCGTGGTGGCAGTGAGCGCTATACCAGTCGTGACACCGAGTCTCCGGAGTGGGGGCTCTGTACCGAGGAACCAACGAAAGATCTGCATCGCAACACCTTGAACGACGATCAGTAAAAAGAGGGAGAACAAGATCCCGTGGCCAAATACCTCGGCGGCCGTGAAAAGGTGCGCGACCGACTCGGGGCTTGCCTCCGGTTGCGGCTCGATCGGTACCCGAACTATCGGCAGTGCAAGGAACATGTATCACCTCCGCGAGCGCACTCTACAAGGGCGACCAGTTGCACGCAAGCAAGAGACTCGCTAGACTCCTCGGATGCTTAAGATTCGCGGGTTCTACCTGCTAGTGGCTGCTATTGCACTGGGCACTCTGGCTTGGAGTAGCTATGTGATTGCCTCGGGACAGGGGGATGAGCTAGTGCAGTTTTTGATAGACCGGCGCGAGAGCGCCGGACAAACTCAACCCGATCGAGGTGCCGTTTGCCGCTACAACTTGGATGGTGATGTTTTGGTTATTGCCCGTAAGGCTCATGGCAAAACCACGCAGCAACGCAGACCGCTCGCTGACCACCTGGTAGAACCCTTTTTTGCTGGACAGCAGGCACTCATCGAGACGGCCACGACCGCCGATACCTACAACTGTGCTAACGCTGAGTTTGCCTCGCACCCACTCGCTGGGGTCGTGCCGGCCGACCACGCTAATCCGATTAACCGGGTGCTGTTCTCAAGTACTGGGCGTAGTGTCGCCATTACGCTCAATCAAGAGGGACGAGAGCGTGCGCTTGAGGTTTACTCATATAAAACTAATCCCGGTGAGTCGTGCTGGAACAAAAACTTTGGTCCGCTCGTAGGTGAGGTCGTGTTCCGCCGGTTGGTGGGAGAATCTTTAGTAATAGTACTTAAAGGAGAGAAAGG
>JAZDNR010000068.1:0-3092 GCA_043799475.1 Parcubacteria group bacterium | reverse complement strand
AGTACGATCGCTTGAACCATCGGAGAACACGCTGATGCTATAGCGTCCTTTGGGATAATCTTGTTTGAGTAAACTTTTTAGAGTGAGAGCGATCGAGTCTTGTTCGTTGTAAGCCGCAACAATAACCTGGATCTGGGGACGTTCCGTAGGGGCCTGCCCTTTTGAGGCGAGATGCAGTGGTCGCCGCACAAATTGTAGTGCCAACAAAAGCAGCGGGTACCCCACAAACCCATACAAGGCCAGGCTCAACGAAACAATAAAAACGACCACCCAGGCTATCGTCATGCTAGGACTCTCCTAAGTTGCCGCACGCGCCGTACGAGTTCTCCCGGCCAGGGACGCAGCGTCCGCATTTTGGCTAAAGTGGTACCACGCACCGGCTTGCGCTCCAGCAACACTGCTTTACGTACCGCCATAGCCTCAGTGATCGAGCGTGTTACTAAACCAACTCGCGGAAAAGTTCTGATCAACTCGTAGCCCGTCCAAAAAAGCGCGTAGGCCACAGCCTGCGGCCAAGGTAGTAATCGCATGCTAAACCAATAGTGATTGCGCAGTTCCAAATAATCTCGATCATAATTGCGCCCGGCCGGTGTGACTTTGTGATAGACCCGCACATTTGGCGTGTACCAAATCTCATAACCACACTCCAGCATGCGATATGCCAGATCCTTCTCTTCGGTCGAATAAAAATAGCGCTCCGGGTACAAGCCGGTTTGTTTGAGCGCACGGGCACGGATGGCATGTCCGGCACCCGCAAAGTAGTAGGTCTCAAAATGATTTGCACCATCCCGCTCCGGCAGGCGACCCGGAAATCCCCAGTGTAAAAAAGTTTCGGGCGCAAAGTAGCTGCGTTCACTAAAAGCTAACACGCCCAGCGCTACCTTGATTTTAAAGTACTGCACAATGCGTTCGGTAGCACGCTCGTCTCTAAAGCTGGCATCGTCATCAATAAACACTAGGATCTCACCGCGCGCTGCCTGGATCCCGAGGTTACGACCGCCCGCCACACCGCGGTTCTGCTGACTCAAAATCACCCGTACCCAGGAGAACTGCCGGAGTAACAAGGCTCCGGTTTCTTGGTCGGGGCCGTTTATCACGACAATAGTCTCGCTCGGACGATAATTTTGGCGCCCCAACAGCGTAAGATTTTCGGCAAGATCTTTGGCTCTGTTGCGCGTTAAAATGATGTAGCTCACAAGGGGCTGGCAGACGCTCATAGTCGGCAGAGTATCTCAGGCTAAGCGGCCGTTTTCAAGGTCCCGCCGCCGTCCCGCTGCTGGCCCTAGGCCCTTGGATAGGATTAGCGGCGCAGCTCTTCGACAACCCCAGCGACTAGCTGGCGCAACGAGTCTTGCACCTTGGCCTCGCTACGTTGTAGATACAACAGACCCGGCATAAAACCAAGCTGGGCCGTGTTCTGTCCTTTGTTGATAGCGACCAATCCTCCCTCACCCGAGGTACTGACGTAGAGTTTAGTTCCAGTACGCGGGGTCAGCTTATTTGTCGAGAAAAATCCGGCCGTGCGATTTGTTTGGAGCTTAGCGTCTCCCACTATAATTTCGCTAGCGGGAGCAAGCGCACCAAGAATCTCTTTTAAATTAGCCTTAGTTTCTTGTCCGGGTTCTCCAACATCGACCGCAAAGAGATCATCAAGCTGGCCCTGCTCGCGTGGACCTCGCAAGGAGAACTCCGCAAAACGTACATCCTGTATGAGGTTGCCTCCGCGATCATGAAACGCCAAGATTTTTTTGTAAGTCTCCTCGGGCACAACCAACTGGTAAGGCAAAACGAGCGTGTCGTACTGATCGAGCATACCATTGGCAATAGCTACGTCTGAGAGAACCGCCACGGGAATTCCGGCATCCTCGAGTAGCTTAAACATGCCCTGAACATTGGACTGGTAGAAGTCGTAAGCCTTGCCGTCAATCCGGTAGTCGGTAGTGCCATAGGTGGTGTACTGCAACCAACGTGAAGCGTAAAGCGCCACCGGTTTTTGTTTAAAAGTCTTGGTCTCCTTGAGCGTCTGCGGCAAAGTATCTTGAAAAGTGTATATGCCCTGATCATCAAAGCGCTGCAAAAAATTAGCAAAACCAATGCCGTCGGCACCATTGGCTTGGGCCCAACGGATACACTCTTGCACCAAAAAGTCTCGTCGTTTATCAAACTCTGGTGCGGCGGCTACCTCGACAGAATCCTCAAAGATAACCGCTACACCGTGTGCGCGAGCGTGACTGACTATGAGACCGGTTATCGACGGATCGGTCACAAGCCCATCGGCCGTGAGGTGGTGCCCGTCGACCGCTACAATGTCAGCACTTTCGGCTAGTAGCTCGAGAGGAACAGTAAAGATAGCATCGACTTTAGTGATAACCTCACCAAAGTGCACAAAGACCTGACCGCCCGCCTGATGCACTGTCTCGGCTGCACTACTAATCGCTTTGACAATGGCATTTTCTCTAAAGCGCATCAGGTCGATGTAGGACGGCTCAATCTTGGGATCAAAGCCAGCCTGTCCTTGGCGGGGTTCATCCAGAGAAACCTGCGCAAAATCACTAAAACTGGTCTGCCAGCGCGAGTTGAGCGCATCAATAGTTTTATAGGTATCGCGCAAAAAAACAGCATAAGCTTGGCGCGCACTCGGTCCATAGTCTTGCCATTTGAGTTGCTGCTGCATGTAGCGCGTTTCCATCTGATTATTAAAATTGGGACTATAGGCTATGACCGCGTCACCAAAAGTATTTGTAAAGTGCTCTACAGCTGTGCGGATGAACCGTCCAAATGCCGCGTTGGCCTGGGTATGAGTAAACGAGAGCACAGGGTAAGCATCACCGTCATAATCCATCGAGCGGGCCTCAGGATATTTATCAAAAAGCCATTTGGGGGCGGCCTGATAACTGGGTTGGCGAGGATCCTGACCAAAAAGTATGCCCGCATCCAAAGCAATAATAAGTTTGATATCCCGATCGGCGGCGTGTTGCATAAACGGATCGACCTTAGAAAAATCAAAGGTGCCCTCGCTTTTTTCGATGGCTTGCCAGGGCACGTCCGTAACAACCGTGTTACCACCCCAGGATTTGAGATTGTCTAAAAAG
>JAZDNR010000058.1:0-11664 GCA_043799475.1 Parcubacteria group bacterium | reverse complement strand
AGTTTGCGGAAAAAGTTTGTCCAATTTGCCAAAAAAAGTTGTCGCTCGGTGTCAGCGAATCAATTTGACTCGAGCGCGCATACAGGGTTTCCATAATGGCTTGTTTCATAGCAAAGTCTCCTTGGAAAAAAGAAACCGCTGGCAAACCCTCATAGGGGGCTTTAGTTTTTACCAGCTGCGGTATTAAAGAACGCACATCTTTTTCGATACGCTCGAGCTCGCGTTCTTGGAGAGTCACTAACGTTAAGATTTTTTCTGGCAGTTCGGCTTGAAAGCGCTCCGTACCTGGCACGCCACTTTTGTGTAGTAAACCACGCTCAGCCAACTGTCGTAGGGCATAGTAGGTGGTCGGCCGTCTGGTGTGGGTTAATTTAGTTAGCTCATTGGCTGTCAAAGCGCCTACCTTAAGCAATTCTAAATACAGACGACCTTCCGTTTCGGAGAGCCCGAGCTTTTTTAGAATGGTTACTGCATCGAGTGCCATGTCTAATGTGTATTAAGCCCCATTAAACTAACACAGGCACAGCCACTGTAAAGGGCGTTGTCTAAGGTTTATTCAAAAGCGTTTGTCTAGGGCTAGTTCACCCCTATTGCAGTACCAGTGTCTTTGCGTGACTCTCAAGTTAGTTCCTTAACTTATAGAGCTTGAGAGGAGAACGTCATGTCAGACAACAGCATCACTGTACGGTTTTGGGGGGTGCGCGGCTCAATCCCAGCACCACTCACGATTCAAAGCTTGCAACAGAAGTTGGTCGGGGCCCTGCGCACAGCGCAGCGCTCAGCACCGCCGCAAGCGGCTAGCGACGAGGATCTGTTGCGTTGGATGGAGGAAAATCTGGATTTTTGCGTGCATTCGACCATCGGTGGCAATACCACCTGCGTCGAAGTACGCTGCGATGACGCACTCATCATTCTCGACATGGGCAGTGGTATCAGGGCTCTCGGTATGGCACTTGTTCCGGAGATTCTCAAAAACAAGCGACTCTACGGCACGATCCTACAGAGCCACGTGCACTGGGATCACATTCAAGGTTTACCTTTTTGGGCGCCGCTTTACATGCCCCGGGAGAACTTTGATACGCGCTTCTCCTTCTACGGAGGCAAGGACTGGGACAAGAAACTCGAGGGAGTGTTGAGGATGCAGATGCGCCCGCCTTACTTCCCGGTGCCCTGGGGTGAGATCGAACAAGTGGCCCTGCAGATGAAGTTTTTCTCGGTTTGTGACGGCAAAACGTTCTTGTTGACTAGCGCCCGTGCGCCGATCAAGGTGACCTGTCGCAAACTGAACCACCCACAAGAGACTTTTGGTTATCGTATCGAGTACTGCGGCAAAGTGCTGGCGTTCTGCACCGACCACGAACCCTATCCGGCGCTCCATCGCGGTTTAGTGGATCTGGCGCAGCAGGCTGACATCTTTGTCACTGACTGTCAGTACTCCTACGACGAGTATTGTGGCAAGAAGTGCGTGCCCAAATTGGGCTGGGGTCACGCCTTTCCCAAGTATATTGCCGAGGTTGCAGCAACGGCACAGCCTAAGCTCGTCGTCACCACGCACCACGATCCGGAGTCAAGCGATGCTCATATCGTGGCACTGGCTCGGGAGATCGAGGAGCTGTCGAGTGTTCGTACCATACCAGCCTACGAGGGGTTGCAGCTGCAATGCTGATGGTCGGGAAACCTCTTAGACGCAGGGTCAGATATATTTGTCTGGCCCTGTCTTTCTATGGCTTTTGGTTTTTGGAAAAGGACTAAATACTCTATACTGCAAGACGGAGCTAATAGCTTAGACCGTTGTCAATGGTTTTAAAAAGGAGAAAAGGGGAAACAAGTCTCACTAAAAGAATCGTAGCGTTGGTTTTTGCTGCGATTGCCTTTGGCGTGGTTACGACGTTACCCGTTGATCTACCGCAAGAGCAACTCAACGTGTTGGCGGTTGTGGTGGTAGCTGCGATCCTGTGGTTCTCTGAGGCACTGCCGCTTTTTGTGACTTCGCTCATCGTGCCGGTGCTGCTGGGGCTCACAACTAAACTCAGCGCCGCGCAACTCTACCAACCCTTTTTTGATCCAGTGGTCGCCCTCTTTTTTGGATCATTTGTCATGGCGGCGGCACTTGAAAAACATCGACTCGATCAACGCGTTGCGGCAGTGGTATTTAGGCGTTTTGGCAGTAACCCGCGCTACTTACTACTGGGCTTAATGATCAGTGTCGCGATCATAGGAATGTGGCTGAGCAACACCGCTACCGTAGCGTTTTTGCTGCCGGTCTTTTTATATGTCATCCGTACAAACTCGCTCGAACGTCGCGCGCCGCGTTACACCAAGGCCCTGCTGCTGGGTCTCGCTTTTGCCACGGCTTTTGATGGTCTGGCCACGATAATCGGTACACCCCCCAACGCTATTGCGGTGCGCTACTTAGCGCAGACCGGCATCGACATTAATTTTTTTGACTGGATGGTATTTGGCGTGCCGACCATGCTTGTCATGGTGCCACTGGCCTGGCTCGGACTGATGGCGGTGTTCCCCCCGGAGATTAAACGTCTCAAGGTGAACGTGCCCAAACTGGGACCTTGGTCGCGGGCGCAAAAACAGACCGTCGCTATTCTCTTGCTTGTGATGGGTCTCTGGCTGACGCAACCTCTGCATGGGCTTGATACGACCGCGATTGCCATCATGGGAGTAGTGGCGCTTTTTGTCGGCGGACTATTACAGCCAAAAGATCTCGCGCGTATTTCTTGGCCGACACTTATTTTGTTTGGCGGGGGGTTGGTTCTGGGTGAAGCTATGTTTAGTACGGGCGTCACGGATCTGATTGCCAACGGGTTAACTTTGTTGGTCGGTGCTCAGAGCGAGGCAATCATGCTCATCGGGTTGCTGGTCTTTGCGGTTCTTTTGACCACTTTTGGTAGCAACACTGCCATGGCGGCCATTTTAGTGCCGATTGTAGTCAGTTTTGCTGCGACCACTGGGGCAGCGGTAGCACCCTTGGTTATCGGTGTCACGATGGCTTTATCGGTCGACGTAATTTCGCCGATTGGCACACCACCAAACGCCATGGTGCACGGTACCGGACATCTGCGAGTCAGCGACTTTATTCGCGCCGGTTTGTTGATTAGTATTTTGGGTATTGCAGTTGTTTTTGTGGTGGTGAGCTTGCTTGTACATTAGCTTTGGGTTTACTCTCGCGGGATGCAGAGCGTATCCTCGCAACCCGTGCGTCTGGTGCTGCAGTATGTGGTCCTGCCGATCGCGCTAAGTGTGGCGCTCGTACATGTGGGTATGTTTGGCTATTGGTACTGGCAGGTTGGCTCACCTTTGTTGGCACAATTAGGCACTAAAACAGCGGAACAAATCTTTAATGCGCACGATCCTTACTACACGCTGCACAAGGTAGTGCGGCAACAACCGCAAGTAATTAAAGGTCGACAAACCAGGCTGGTGCTTGTGGGGCCAGAGGCCGGTTCTCCTAGCCGTCTGGATGGAGAAGCTTACTACTCTTTGTACCCAGACTTGCCGGCTAAAGTTGTCGTTGATAGCGCGGAATATCGAGCGGTCGTTGCTGAGTTGCAGGTTGGGGACATAATTATTTCGGAACAAAGTCTCCAATTAGATGAGCGCTTTAAAGAGCTCGAGGGAGAGGGCTACTTTGTGTACCTACGACAATGACTTGGCAAATTCTCCAAACTATACTGCTTGATCTATTAGTAGTCCTGATTGGCTACGGGGGAATAGTGTGGTTTACCCGTCGCCTCAGGCTTAACCTCTTACTAGTGGGCGGGATGTCATTTGCGGTTGGTGCCGCGTTGGTTTCAGGGATGGCAGTCATTTTACTTTTGGCAGAACAGTTTGAACTCGTGATCCCGATCCTGTTGGGGCTAGCCGGGATAAGTCTTGTAAGCATTGCGGTCGCTTGGTTTTGTCGTAGGACCCGTCGGTCGCTGGTCGCTAGTCTCAGGCCGCACAAAGAAGAACTTGTGCTGATTGTGCTCAGCCTACCGGTACTTATACCGCTGCTGTTGCATTCGCTACTTACTCCTCTAAGTGCCTGGGACGCTAAAATGATTTGGCTCCCCAAAGCTAAGGCCTTATATAGTGAACCGCGCATCCCTAACACTCTCTTTGCCAGTGACCTCTTTGGCCCGTCGCACAAGGACTATCCACTAGGTTTGCCGGCTCTTAGTGCGACTCACTTTGCTTGGTACGGCGGGGTATCCGAGCAGCCCGTGGTGCTGACCTATGTTCTTTTTTATTGGAGCATTGTGCTGATACTTGTAGGTGCCGCGCGTCATTTTATAAAAGGGAGAACATTGCTGGTGGGTGCGATAATAATCGCCATTTTTGCGGCGGGTGATTTGTTTGCTTACGCGGGGCTCGGATTAGCGGATGTTCCGCTGGCTCTGTACTTTTTAATAGCGCTGCTAGCGCTATGTGGCGCGGTAAATAGTACAGATGACTCGGCAGCAACCACTACGTGGCTTGGGCTAGGGGTGATCGCCACACTGGGGTCAGCGCTCTACAAAAATGAGGCCAATCTATTTTTGGTCTTGTATTTGCTTGCTACGGGCGGGCTGCTGTTCTATCTAAGACACAAAAACAAAAAATGGACGGGTTGGTCGCGCGGCAGGATTATTGGGCAAGTTCTGCTAGCCGGTCTCTTGGCAGCGCCCAGCCTATGGTGGACGCAACGCTGCAGCTCGCTGGGCTATATTAGTGATCTTTTTTTGACGGACGGAGCGCAGCACCCACTGAGTTATTACTTTGATCGCGCCATCCAGACGGCCAATTGGTTTGCCAAAGAGGTCACTTCTTTTGAACACTGGGGCTGGGCGCTGCTGCCCGCGCTTTTGTTGGGAGTGGCTGGTGTGGTCTGGCTCTTGCGAATCCGGCCCCGGCGTTGGATAGTTCTCCTGCCGCTAGCAGTGATTACAGCGCAACTGACTGGCTACTTTGTAATTTACGTAGTAAGTCCGCAGGATCTCACCTGGCACATTACAACCTCGCTCGATCGGCTGTTTGTCCAGATAGTGCCAGCTCTCTATCTTTGTGTTGGGTACCTTTGGCTGCAGCTCTTGTACCGACCGCAACCTCGGGTATAATCCCTGACTACCTCAATGACTACCACTATTGTGAGCCCGCCCAAGACGGATTTTACCTTGTCCGTTTTAATACCGGTATATAACGAGGCCAAAACTATCGAAGAGCTAGTCAGGCGTGTCAACGCCGCGCCTTATACTAAGGAGATTATTTTGGTCGACGATGGGTCGTGCGACGGAACACGTGAGGTACTTAAAGACAAAATTGAGGGGCATTACCCTAATGTTAAAGTAGTGCTGCATCAAAAAAACCTGGGCAAGGGTGCCGCTATCCGCACAGCTATCCAGCACTTAACGGGGGAGTTCGTTATTATCCAAGACGCTGATCTAGAATATGATCCGCGCGAATATCCTCTGTTACTTAAACCAATTCTGGAGTGTAATGCCGATGTAGTTTTTGGTTCGCGTTTTGTCGGAGGAGGAGCGCATCGGGTTCACCTGTTTTGGCATATGGTGGCCAACAAATTGCTCACCATGCTCTCTAACATGACGACCAACCTTAATCTGACCGACATGGAAGTGTGCTACAAGGTCTTTAGAGCTGAGATTTTAAAGGGGCTTAAGCTGCGCTCAAACCGTTTTGATTTTGAACCGGAGATTACCGCTAAAGTTGCCAAACAACATTGTCGCGTCTATGAAGTGCCTATCTCGTACGCCGGTCGCGACTATGCCGAAGGAAAAAAAATTGGCTGGCGCGATGGGCTCAAGGCACTTTGGACGATTATCAAGTATCGTTTTGTCGATTAACATGCCCAAGCTGAGCGCTAAGCAGGTAGAACAAGCCCTACGTCGGCTGGCAAACCCGCGCAAGGCCGTTTTTTTACAACGATTTTTTAGGACTGGACCAGGTGAATATGCCGAGGGCGATCGTTTGATCGGTGTGACTGTCCCGCAAACACGCCGCATTGTAAAAAAACATCGCGATTTATCGCGGGTCGAGACGCTTAAGCTCTTACGCAGTCCGATCCACGAGCTGCGTCTGGCAGCGCTTTTTATCCTGGGAGAACAATTTAAACATGGCAGCCTGCGAAGCCGCCAGAAGATTTATCGTGACTATCTGCGCAACACTCGCTTTATCAATAACTGGGACTTGGTCGACACGAGTGCTCCTTATATCGTGGGCGAGTACTTGCGCGACCGACCGCGCCAAGCACTCTATAAGTTGGCACGTTCAAAAAGTCTCTGGGAACGACGCATCGCTATGATTGCCTGTATTGCTTACATTCGCAGCGGTGATACCCGCGACGGTCTAAAAATCGCTAAACTGCTTTTGAGCGACAAACATGACCTCATCCATAAAGCGGTCGGTTGGATGTTACGGGAGGTTGGAAAGCAGGATCGCGTAGTCCTGGAGCGCTTTTTAGAACAGTACGCGAGGCGTATGCCGCGTACCATGCTGCGTTACGCCATCGAGAAGTTCTCCCCGACGCAGCGGCGCCGCTACCTCAGGCAGGTTTGAGTCGCCCAGTGCTAATTTTGGCGCGATATTTAGCGCGATTTTTTTGGGTAGCGGCGCCGCAAACGATTAAACAAAAAGATGGCGAACTCACACCCGGTTTTTTTGATATCACGCGCAATACTGAGTTTGGAGCCAAAGTCGTTTTTCCAGGTAATGGGGAACTCGTACAACTTAAAGCCGAGCCGGCGGGCCACAAAGAGTAGCTCGATATCAAATGCCCAACCGCGCAGGTGCAAATAGGGTAAGACGGCTCGTGCCGCCCGCGCGGAAAAAATTTTAAAACCATTTTGCGTGTCATGGATGCCCGGCACGGCCAGTAATCGAATAAGTGCGTTGGCAATGCGGCTTACCAGCACACGCTGCCAGGGCTGCTTAATAGCGATCTGGCTGCCCGCGACATAGCGCGATCCAATAAACACTTCTGCTCCGGTCGGCACAAGCCGTGGAAGCTGTGCGAGTTCGCGAATGTTGGTAGAGTGATCGGCGTCGAGATAGAGCCGATACTCTCCGCGCGCGGCAGCCAAGCCCTGTTGTGCCACCGCTCCTTTGCCGCGGTTCTCCTTATTTGGCAAAACCTTAATACCGGCATGAGTCGCAGAAAAAGACCTGGCCCACGCGGCCGTGCTGTCGCTCGAACCATCGTCCACCACGAGAATCTCAAAATCTCGCACATTGTTAGTCAAGTACTCGTAGACGGCCGGCAAAGTAGCCGGCAAGCGCTTGACCTCGTTGTAGGTCGGGATAATTACACTTATTGAGTGGGGGAACTCACGCAAACTACTCATGGGGTATGCTAGCACTCTATACCATGTTCTCCTCAGCGTTCTCCTCGCGTCGCATTGCGCTTGTATTTGGTCTCGGCTTTGTGGTCCTGGTGGCCCTTGGCACGCTTGGCGGCGCCTTTGTGGTCAATAGTATCCAGGAGGTGCGGCGGACCAGGACTCTCGAAGAGGCAAGGCAGCGCGGTGAGACACTCGATCCCCAGGAGCTAGAGCGCCGGTTCCCCTCAATTGATATTTTTTAGTTATCTACGTACAGTAAAACCACTAAATGAAAACTTCTCGTAAAATTGCCAGCCTATTTCTCGGATTACTGCTAATCGCACCAGTAGCCCATGCGGCTGAACCCGAGGTAGTGCCACAAATTCAGGCTAGCCTGGCGACGGTGGAGTATTCGGTTGGTCCGGGACAGACGTATGGCACGCTGCAGGCGGCGCTGGATGCTATACCGGCTAAGCCGACCAGTAGCTACCGCATCTTGGTTCACCCGGGGACGTATGTAAGTGAGTCCACGCTAACCGGTAAAAATACCGGAGCAAGTGGGGCGGCAATCTTAATCCAAAATGCCGTCAGTGAAAAACCGGTGCTCACGGGCGCGACGGTTCCAGGTGCCTGGTCTTTGGTGAGCGGTAGCGCGGATGTATACGTCACCTCGCTAGGCGGCGCTAAAATGGTTACAGACGGGAGCGAGCGACTTAAAAAAGTGGGTTCACTCAACGAGGTTAAGCGTGTCAGGGGGGCCTGGTACACCGCCAGTGGCAAGGTATACGTCAGGCTGCGCGACTACGGCGACCCACGCACGCGGTCCGTCCATGTCACTACCGGCAACAATGGCTTACGTGTCTTGAGTGTTCCAAATGTCATGATCGAAGGCTTTAAGATCGAGCACTACGCTGACACTGCTATTACTTTTGATAACGCGGGTAACTCCTCAGCGCGCTCCGTCTGGGTGAACGATATTGGCAATCGTGGCAGTACCGACGCGGGCGTGCTTTTTAAGGCCTCACCCAATAACGCCGCCCTCAATATTATTGCGACGACTATTTACGGCTCGGGCATTCGCGCCGATACATCTACTAGTTTGGACATCTACAACGCCAGCATGCACCACGTGGTCTATGGTATAGACCTTGTAGGATCGACCAAGGCGCGTTTACAAAATAATGTTTTTGGTAGTGCCTTTGAGGACCCCATCCACACGGATAGTGCCTCGCGCTCTGGCCTCGTTTCTACAAAAAATACTTACTGGAACCCTAGCGGTGCTTTGGGAGAAATCAATGGCAGCGCCAAGTACAGCATTGCGGCGTTAGGCGCGGCAGCCGGTGGCGAGAGCGGCTCCAATGAGGCCGATCCGCGCTATCGCAGCAGCACCTCACGTGAGTCCGACAAGGTCAATTTTTTGCACAACACCGTACGCGATACGGACGCCTCTCTCTTTAACGGGCAGGCTTGGTCGAATAACACTAATGCGGCCAACCTGCGCTGGGATCAGGGTTTTATGTTTGAGACCTACCTGGATATGTACCGGGCCACGGCTGATTTGCGTTGGCTCGAGAAAATTGTCACACAGGCCGATAACGTCTGGGATAATTGCTATCAGAATGCGGCCTCGCCTGGGGCTGGCGATGATGGCTTTTGTGGCTGGTCCACCAAGCGCTACGCCCGGGCCATGCTCAAACCAGATGATCTTGTGTCAGCCAATGGGGCCGAGCTACAAATAATCGACTCAGCCGGTCAAGCCGTACTGGGCGACCTCGGCATTTATGGTCCCGGTAATGGCGACGGCATCGTCAGCCGTAAATTAGAGCTGCGTTTTACCAGCTATAGCACCTACGATATTTGGGACGTGGCGGGTACGCCAGTGAGTGTCGCCACGGGTCGTCCCTACCCGGGTGGGTTCTCCCAGATGGTGGTGGATGACCCGATTCTTGAGCAAGAGATTAATTATGACGTAAAGTTCCAGTTTTGTTGCACACAAAATGTAGAATATCCAGCACCAGGCGATAAATTTTTGTTAGAGACTAAGGCCAAAAAAGAGCTGGAGTATGAGAACATCGAGGGAGGTTTGCTAGCGCCGCTGATCGAATTTGCGCTAGAAGTTAAAAATGATCCGACCATCCAAAACCTGCCGGTGGCGGGTTCAACCTATTTGCAAAAGGCCAACGAATATATCACTAAAGTTGACAGCAACATCTACCCCAAGTGGGAGTTGTATTTTAAGGACCTCCGAACGGCCTCCGGAGTTTACGGTACGCGAGTGGGAGGCCTGTACCGCTGGCCGACGGATGAACAATATGCCGTGCCAGGTAATACCTTGCCAGTCAATCAAACCACCGATCTGGGACAGCTCTGGGTACGCATGTATCAGGCTACAGGCGGTAATAAATATTTTGTGCGGGCTAAACAAGTCGCCGATTACTTAAAGTCTGAGCTCGAAGTGCGTACGGCTCCCGACGGTAAACAGTTCTACTATTGGAACTACTACGAACCGCGCGGAACCTGGGACTCCTGGGACGCTAAAATCCCTGAGGATGTTAACCACGGCGGCACGGTTGTTAAATTTGTTGAAGCCGCGCGAGAGGCTGCCATTACTTTTACTAATGCCGATCTGGTGCTCTTTGGTAACACTTTTAGCTCGCAGCTTTGGGATCCCGCCGCCAATACTATCTATTGGTTCTTGGATCGTACTACGCCCGGGTCGGTTGCGGCGCGGATTTACTACTTTCATAGCTGGCTAAATGTGGCCTCAAATGATGATGTGGCGCGCTTAGTCTACGACACCTATCACGACAACTCCTACAGCACGCTGACTGGCGTGGTCTATCAGATGATGTCGGAGGCGGCCCTCTATTTTGCGCGGCTCGAGGGCACACAAAATTATCGCGTGCGAGCGGGCTCTCCGGCAGTGCGTTCGGGCAACCCACATAGCTATGATCGCGATTTTGATGGTCGTTCCCGCTCAGGCCTTGGCACCTTTGACCGTGGCGCTTACAGTTACATCTTTTTAGATCGTTTGGCTGGTGCTAACCGTTACCTGACCGCAATTGAGATCAGCAAGAGCCAGTTTACTGAGGCCGGCAAGGCGGGAGCGGTTCTCCTGGCTCGGGGCGATCAATTTGCAGATGGCTTAGCGGGGGCACCGTTGGCTGCCCAGGAGAACGCGCCGATCTTGCTGACTCCGACCAATGCTTTACAGCCTGAGGTGCTAACTGAGATTCAACGCGTTTTGCCCAAAGGAAAAACCGTCTGGCTGCTTGGCGGAACGAGCGCTATCTCCGAGACAGTGGCGCAGGCGCTAGAAGCGGCTGGCTATGAGACGCAGCGTCTGGCCGGGGCCGATCGTTACGCTACAGCTGTGGAGGTCGCCAAGCGCCTCGAGCATCTTACGGATGTTTTTATCGCTAGCGGTACAAATTTTCCGGACGCTTTAGCAGCTTCTTCGATCGCGGCCCGTGACCGCGCGGCGATTGTGCTGACCACCAAAGACAAATTGCCCGACGTGAGCGCTAGCTTTTTGGGTTCTACCCCAGCCGTTAACTTACACATCGTCGGGGGAACCGCGGTCATCAGTAACACAGTCGCTAATGCTGCTGACGCCTATGGCACTATCGATCGTACGGCTGGCAAAAATCGTTACGAAACGGCGGTTCTCCTGGCCGAGGCCTACTATCCCAATGCCGCTAGCGTGAGCTTTGCTACGGGCACGACTTTTCCAGACAGTCTGGCAGCCGGTCCTTTGGTGGGCGGAGCCCAGGTTGGCGCACCGTTGCTACTTGTGCAACCAGACCAAGTCCCGCAGGAGGTAGCGGCCTATCTCTCGGACTATGGGCCACAAGTCTCGGGCGGGTTACTTTTTGGCGGAACCAGTGCCGTTTCAGCCGCTGTCGAAAGCACCCTCGAATCCTCGCTCTAGTCTAATGTGGTTTGTCCGCACAAAGCGCCACGTTTTAATTGACGTGGTTACAGCAGCGGGCTAGCATGGCGCGCATGCCACAGGCCATCAGCAATCCCGTGAACACTCTTGCAGCCGTACCCAAGCATGTCGGTATTATCATCGATGGTAACCGACGCTGGGCGCGCGAGCGGGGCCTCTCACCCTTTAAAGGCCACGAGGCGGGCGTCGAAAATTTGCGGCGCGTAATCAAAAAAGCTCAAGAATTGGGTGTGACCAACCTAACCATCTATGCACTCTCCACCGAGAACTGGAAGCGCACGCGCGAGGAGCTAACCAATCTTTTTAAGCTCATGTTGCATTTTGTCCTGACCGAAAAGTTCTCCATCCTTAAAAATAATATTCGCTTTAGGACCATTGGAGATTTACGTAGACTGCCCGACA
>JAZDNR010000046.1:0-10500 GCA_043799475.1 Parcubacteria group bacterium | reverse complement strand
TTTTGGAACAGGAGTTTGACCCAACCTTTTTGCAAGCGGATTTAGTAAACCTACCGGCCTATAATATCTACCTTAAACTAATGATCGACGGGCTGACCAGCGCCGGGTTCTCCGCAAAGACTCTGCCGCGGCTAGAAGCCTATCGCACCAACAACCGAGAAAAAATTATTAAAGTCTCGCGCGAGCGATATGGGCGTCCGCGCAAAGAGGTCGAGGACAAAATACGTCGTTGGGCAGGAACGACGTTCCAGGAAATGGCGTTTGGTGAGGGTGGGCGAATGTCTGCCGAGGCTCGCATGGAAGAAAAAATGTTACGGCGCGAGTATGAGCGCACTGGCAAGGTGCCACAAGATGCGGAGAGAGAGCTCTTTAATGCCGTGTGTCACACCTGTAATAAAGTCTTTAAGCTGCCCTTTAAGCCCGATCCTGCCCGGCCGGTCTATTGTCGTGAGTGTCTGCCCGCAGCGCAGCGATCGCGCGATGCTGGGTCTGGCCGCCGGGGAGAACCACGTAACCGTCGTGAACGTGAGGGGGGAGACCGACCGCGTGCGAGTGGACCGCGTCCTCGAGGTGATCGTGGCGATCGTGGGCCTCGTAGATTAAGTCCTGCGCGACCGGCTGCTCCAGCTACCCCAGCAGTTTCGATGCGTGACGCGTTCACCAAAGCCATGCAACCAAGAAGTGTGCAGACTACTAGGCCGCATCCTTCGCCGCCGCCCCCACCCGTCCCGCGACCATCTCAAAAGCCGGCTAAGCAAAAAGCAGAGCGGGGTGAACTACGTGAAGGAGATACGATAAGCTTCTCATAATGGCTACTTTTTTCTTTATTATCGCTAATCTGATTCTCTTGGGCTTAAGTCTCTATGGAGGGCTCGTCGGTAACCCGGTACCCGGTTTTGTTTTTGCGTTTTTGTGGCTATCTGCGGCCATTATTGGCAAGGTTACCAAAAATACCAACATTGCTATTTTTTGGGGGTCAGTAAGTGCGGCCCTCCTGTTTGCTGGGCTGGGGACGCTGGGATTGTTGCGCTAAGTCCATGCCTAGACCGCGTGTTCTCATCGCACTCTCAGGAGGAGTCGATAGCTCGGTCGCAGCCGCGCTGCTGGTTCGCGAGGGCTATGACTGTGCTGGTGTTTTTTTTGAACTCTGGTCGCCGCGACCAAAGCAGGGCAAGGGCTGGGAGAACAACTGTTGCACATTAGAGGCTTACCGTGATGCCAAGCGTGTGGCGGCTAAGCTTGCTATCCCACTTTTTAGAGTTAACCTAGCCCGCGAGTTTAAGTCTAAAGTAGTGCAAAGCTTTTTGGATGAATATGCTGCTGGGCGTACCCCCAATCCTTGTGTGATCTGCAACAGTGAAGTGCGCTTTGGTGTCATGTTTGATAAAGCTTTGCACGAATATGCCGCTGATTTTTTGGCGACGGGCCACTACGCTATTCGCGACCATGTGGATAGTTGGAAAAAAGCGCAGATTCTCTCTCGGCCTAAAGTTCATCGACTTTATACAGCGAAAGACAATTGTAAAGACCAAAGCTATTTTTTGTACCGCTTAAATCAAATAGTGCTGGGACGGTTACTTTTTCCTTTGGGTGGTTTACGTAAAAGTACTGAGGTACGTGCCTTGGCACGCGAAATAGGGCTGCCGACGGCCTCTAAACATGACTCACAAGAAATCTGTTTTATACCGCGCGGTGGTGTCACAGCCTTTTTAAAAGACCGGTTGCGGCCAAGACCGGCGGTTGTGTTAGATGAACAGGGTCAGCGACTCGGTTGTCATGCCGGGGCCCCTTTAGTCACACTGGGCCAGCGCAGAGGATTGGGGTCGTTTAGCAAGGAGCCTCATTTTGTTGTCGAAAAAAATATCAACAATGCCACAATTACCGTCACGACCGATCGTCGTGACAAACGTCTCTACGCCAACGCCATGCGTCTTGAGCGCGCTTGTTGGATAACAGAAGAACCGTCTCAAACATTTGAGGCCCTTGCACGTGGCCGTCATGGTCAGGATTTGTTTGCAGTACGTGTTGAGCGGCAAGGCTCGGGATGGTTGGTAAAGCCTCTTGAACAGGTAAAACGTATTGCGCCCGGACAGTCGCTTGTCATCGTTCGTGAGGGCGAGGTTCTGGGTGGCGGTTTCGTGCAGGAGATGCAGCAGCGCGCTACACTATCAAATCATGCACACGTTCGAGTTTTGGCAGCCGCCTGACGAAGCCGACGAAGCACCCGAGCAGTTTGCTACAGATGTTCCTCTGGGAGAAAAGCAAGCTGAAACCAAGGAAGATATTTTTACGCGCCAGCAGAAAGTTTTAGAAGAGGCGCTGGGTGAAACGAGGGCCCAGCGCGAAAGCTTTAGGAGTGGGATGCGTCGTAAAATTGAGGAGTATCGACCGCGCAAAGAGCGTAAGGAGGAGCTCAAAGCAGAACGCATGGCCCAGCGGGAGCAGCAAGAACAAGCGGCCCTAGAGCGTCGCGAGGAAGCTCAGCGTCTGGCGCGCGAGCGTACAGGCAAGCCGACAGAGGCGACCGAAGGTAACGGCACTAAGGTCTCTGACTTTGTGGCCGAAAGAAGCAAGCGCGAGCAAGCCGCTCAGGCTAAGAGCGGAGGCGCAGAAAAAAGCTATACCCAGCGCCACCGCGCCGTGTACTTTATTGAGCGCGTTAGCGACATAGTGTACGAGCGCTACGACAAAATGCAGGATGCCATAATCGAGATGCAGGAGCGCATCAAAGAAATCGATCGACAAACTAAGACACTCTCGGATGAGGCCCGCTCGGCGCGTCATGATTTTGGAGAGCAAGTGCGGGTAGCTAAACGCGAACAAACCGGTTCTACCTCGGACCTTACACGCGAAATTACTAAACATCGCAGTGATCTTTTTAAGCAAGGAACAGAGATTCGTACCAAGACACAGCGTCTACGCAGCGAGCACGCTAATCTGCAAGCGCGCATCAACACAAAAAAGTCAGAACTGATCCGCTTTAAACGCTTAGTTGATCAGGTAAAACGTATCTACGATAACCGTAATAGCAAACTTACTGATCCATTTGCGGAGCTTCAGCATCTGCACGACGAGCTACGACGCTGGCACATTACCTTGCCAAACTTGCGTTTGGCGGCCTAGCTGGTCTTGAGTATGGGGCCATATCGCGCTATTCTCCAGCGCGTATATGCAATCGGAGCAAGTGCGCGAGGCTTTCTTAGGTTTTTTTGAAGAACGCGGTCATACGCGTCGATCTTCCTCATCACTCATCTCTAATGATCCCACGGTTCTCCTGACGACAGCGGGAGTGCAGCAGTTCATCCCGTATTTTTTGGGGGATGAAGAACCAACCACGCGCCGATTTGTCTCGAGTCAAAAGTGTTTTAGAACGGCAGACATCGAGGCGGTCGGCGACGAAACTCACCTCACTTTTTTTGAGATGCTGGGAAATTTTTCGATTAGTGACTACTTTAAAGCTGAGGCCATAGCGTGGGCCTGGGAATTTATGACTAAAGTGCTCGAGATCCCCAAAGATAAACTTTGGGCAACGTATTTTAGTGGCGCTGCAGCGCAAAAAATACCGGCTGATCGTGAAGCGCAGAATCTCTGGCGCAAAGTCGGTCTACTCGAGAAGCAGATTAGAGGTTTTGGCAAAGAATCCAATTTTTGGGGTCCACCCGGGGAATCCGGTCCCTGTGGCCCCAGTGCCGAACTACACATCGATTTGGGAGTAGAACACTCGGCTAACCCGCAACTACACCCCTGTGGCCCTAATTGTGGCTGTGGCAGGTTTTTAGAGCTATGGAACCTGGTCTTTACGCAGTATTACTGTGCTGAAGATAAATCGCTTGGCTCCTTACCCGCCAAAAATATTGACACAGGCGCGGGATTAGAGCGGCTTACCATGGCAGTAAGTCGCAAACAATCTGTCTACGAAAGCGATCTTTTTGGGGCACTGATCGAAAAAATTGGAGAACTGTCGGGCAAGACGTACCACAAGTTCACTCGCGAATTTAGAATTATCGCGGATCACGCCCGGGGTGCAACTTTTTTGCTGGCTGAGGGAATTCGCCCGGGTAAAAACGAGCGTGAATACATTTTGCGACGCGTTATCCGGCGGGCGATACGCCAAGCGGCGCAACTAGGTTTATCGCAAAACTTTTTGGCGCCTCTAACTGAGATTGTAATTGCGCAGTACCAATCAGCCTATCCAGACCTAGCGACTAACGCACAAATGATTACTGCTGGGATTACAGCCGAAGAACAAAAGTTTAGGACGACACTGACGCGGGGCTTACGGCACTTTGCTCAAGTAACCAAATCAGGGACTCTTAGCGGTAGAGAGGCCTTTTACCTTTACGAGACATACGGGTTCCCCATTGAAGTGGTGCGAGACATAACGCGCGAGCACAAGATTACTTTTGACGAGAAGGGTTTTGGCGAGGCGCTAGCCAGACATCAAGAACTTTCTCGAGTAGGTGCTATGGACAAGTTTAAACGTAAGGGTGGGGGACAGGGAGAAGAAATTAAGAAGGCTCACACAGCCACGCATTTGTTGCACCAAGCTCTGCGAGACGTACTAGGGACCCAGGTTAAGCAAGCCGGCTCGCGGCTTTTTGAGGATGAGCTTTCGTTTGACTTTAGCCATCCCACCAAATTGAGTGCTGAACAAAAAATTAAGGTCGAGCAGATCGTCAATGAAAAAATCAATAAAAGCCTGCCCATGGTTATTAAAACTATGCCAATAGCTGAGGCAAAAAAGCTCGGCGCTATTGGACTTTTTGAGAAAAAGTACGGTGATAAGGTACAAATCTGCTCAATTATGCAGGGAGAACAAGCCTATTCTCGTGAGTTTTGCGGCGGTCCACATGTCAAAAATACAGGTGAAGTGCAACTTTTTAAGATTACTAAGGAAAAGTCGAGTTCCGCCGGAATACGTCGCATTAAGGCTGTAGTAGGCCGAAAGGCAAAAGACCTCTTAGCGGGTAGGGACTCTTTGACAAAAGCCTAGTCGTTTTTGAGAGAGCAGTAGGGTATTCTGAGAGGGTCGTATGGCCCTACTTTCCCGCCTACGTAAGCCAAAGGAGCGGCCAGGTCGTTACGCGATTGCTCTTGACGTGGGCACCGCCGTTGTCAAAGCGCTCCTGTTCTCCATTGATAGCGCCCAAGTTAAGGGTGAGGTGCTTGGCGTGGGCCGGGCCCAACAGACCTTGGGAGATATGCATTCTGGGGCTGTCTCCGATATTGCCGGTGTAGTACGTAATGCGGCCGAGGCACTCGAACAGGCTGAACAGCAAGCCGGTGTAACGGCCGATCAGGTAATTTTTGGCATCGCCGGAGAACTGGTTAAAGGTACTACGACCAGTGTGCGTTATGAACGAGCCCGTCCTCAAACGCGAATTGATTTACCAGAGCTCAAAAATATTCTGCACAAGGTGCAATGGAGAGCCTTTGATCAAGTACGACGGCAGCTGGCCGAAGAAACAGGTCTAGCCGAAATTGATGTCAAGCTAATTAATGCAGCTATCGTGGACGTTACTATCGATGGCTATAAGGTGACTAACCCGATCGGGTTCCAAGGAAAAACCGTCAAGATTGGGATCTTTAATGCCTATGCACCGTTAGTACACCTGGGTGCCTTGCAAACGATTGCTCGCGATTTAGACCTGGATCTTCTCTCAATTGCGGCAGAACCTTACGCCGTGGCTCGCTCGTTGGGGTTGGATGATGCTGGAGAGTTTAGCGCAATTTTTATGGATATCGGCGGCGGCACTACAGATCTGGCAGTGGTTCGTAATGGTGGTATTGAAGGCACGCGCATGTTTGCCTTAGGGGGGCGGGCCTTTACCAAGCGACTGGCCAGTGTTCTAAATTCTTCTTTTGAGGAGGCTGAGCGGATTAAGCTAGACTACAGTGCCGGTAAACTGCGGGGGGAACAAGCGGACAGCGTTGCCAAAGCCATTCGACGGGATGCACAGGTCTGGCGGGACGGCGTGGAACTTTCGCTCTCAGAGTTCACCGATCTCGACTTATTGCCGACGCGCATATTATTATGTGGTGGAGGATCCTATCTGCCGGATTTACGGGAAGTCTTAAGCGATGGAGCTTGGTGGAAACGTTTAGCCTTTCCTAAAGCACCAAGCCTGCACTATATTTCGCCCGATGAGGTTACCAATATAATTGATCGAACAGGAGATCTACGCGGGCGAGAAGACATTACTCCTATGGGGCTGGCAAACCTGGCTCTGGACTACGCCGGTGATGAACAAGTTATGTCTGGGCTGCTAAGACGTGTGGTTAAGTTACTACAAAACTAATGCAAAGCGATCTGGCGACACTCTATCTTGACCTGGATGAGGAAATTACGACGGTTATCGACCGTATTGTAAGTGCTGAGGGTAATGCGATTATACTCGTCGTACCTAAAGGTGCCGTGCTAACGCAAAGCATAGTTAATCTCAAATTACTTAAACGTGCGGCCGAGCGCGCCAAAAGGCAGGTAACTATTGTTACGCGTGACGAGACTGGTCAGCTTTTGGCCCAAAGGGCCGGCTTTGCGGTGCGCTCAAGCGTCAATGGACCTTTTATTGCGCTGCGGCCAGTAACGCAAAGCCGGCCCAGTTCTACGATAAAGGAAGACAAAACATTGGAATCGCAAACGGAACTCAGAGAGGATGAACCCGTTTCGCTACGCGGCAGCATCCAAACTGAGGTCGAAGCTGAGCGCGAGATCATCGAGCGACCACGTCAAGCAATCAAGACACCACGACGCGTACGAATACTGCCGCGTGTTGCTCGTCATGAACCGCGAGTCAGCGACGGTAGTAAGAGATCATACGGTAAGGTGGGTAGCCACGTGTCAGCCTTGTTGGCTCGGGTCAGACCTCAAAAAAAAATGTCAAAGACTTCTGTTACTTCTGCGAGCACACGTCAGCGGGTGGCGCTACTACCAGACCTGCCCTGGAAAAGGATTGGCGCTGGTGCGGGTGCGAGCCTAGTGGTTCTTTTTATGATCTTGACTTTTGGTTTTGCTAGCGCTGAGGTGTCAATTACGCCCAAAAAAGAGGTGGCCACTGTCGATTTTGAAGTTACCGCTAAGGAACAGCCAGACGCGAGCAAACACGAGGTACTGGGCAAGCTCGTGAGTCTTTCGCGTGACGGCAAAAAGGGCGTAAATGCTACGGGCCGCAAAGAAATTGGGCAAAAAGCGCAAGGCTCGGTAACAATTAGCAACTCCTACTCCGACAAGCCGCAATCCTTTGGTGTGAACACACGTCTCCAGGCGAGTTCTGGCCAAATGTTCTTGCTAACTGCACAGGTTACAGTGCCCGGGGCCAAAGTGGTTAAAGGCAAAAAAGTTGCCGGCACAGTAAGTGTTTCGGTTATGGCTGAAAAGTTTGGTGAAGAATATAACCTTGGGCCGACAGCTTTGACATTTGTGGATTTACCTGCGGATCAACAAAAAGAAATTACTGCAGCCAGTGATGGACCAATGTCTGGGGGGAGTAAAAAAGAAATTACGGTTCTAACCAATGAAGATGTATCAAAAGCGCGTGACGCTATTAAAGGAGAACTTGAGCCAACCTTAATTACAGAAATTAAAACTAAGCTTGCGGCTGAGGAAGAACTTTTAGAAGGTGTCTCACAGGGCTCGGCCGTAAAAACAGTAACGAGTGTTCCGGTAGGGCAGGAGGCTAGTCAGGTCGAGGTGACAGTCACTGTAGAAGTTAGAACCATAGTCGATCGTCCCAACGATATAAAGGCGGCCGCACGAGAGGAACTCGAAAAAAATGTGCCAGCTAACCAAGAGTTACTTGATGAGGCACAAGAGCAAGTTAATTGGAGCAAAAAAACGATCGACTTCGAACAAAAAAAGTTGATCTTGACCGTGCATGCCGAAAAAGCCTCAGCCTATCGTATAGATACCCAGGAGCTTTTAGGTCAGCTACTTGGCAAAAAAGAAGATGAGGCTGCCTCGTATGTACAGGGACTTGCCGAGGTTTCGTCCGCGCGGGTTCACCTGACGCCTTTTTGGCGCAATAGTCTGCCCAATAGCCCCAAAAAAGTGCAGATTGAGGTAAATCGCTAGGTCAAATGAAGCCGGATGGTGCCCTTGACAGTGAGCGAGCCTTATCGTACATTCTGGCGGTGTTGTTTCGACACGAGGTTTTGTTAGTACCAAGCCACTCCATTGCCACCACGTAGGCCCGTTTTTCGTAGAAAAAGGCAGCCTGAGCGACGCATACCTGAGGCGCCTAAACGAAGCGATGTGATCGAGCTAAAAGGGGTGATTATTGAGGTTCTGCCTAATGCCCAGTATCGAGTTCGTTTGGAGGGCGGGCAAGAGGTTTTGACACACCTAGCTGGTCGCATGCGGCTTAATCGTATCCGGGTGCTCAACGGAGATGGAGTAACCGTACAAATGTCGCCCTACGATCTTACTAAAGGACGAATAGTTCGTCGCGAACGTTAATCTAAAAACATGAAAGTTCACGCCTCAGTCAAAAAAATTTGTGAACGCTGCAGCGTGGTTAAACGCCGAGGAAAGCTCATGGTGATTTGCAAAGCTAACCCGCGTCATAAGCAGCGTCAGGGGTAATTATGGCCCGTATCGCTGGTGTTAACCTCAACCCGCTCAAGAATATGCAGGTCGCGCTCACGGCGATCTATGGAGTTGGTCGTCCGCGAGCTCTCAAGTTACTAAAAGAAGCTAGTGTTGATCCACTCAAAAAAGCGCGCGATCTGAGCAGCGCCGAGGAGAACCGCTTACGCACTTCACTCGGCAAGCTCTACAAAGTAGAAGGAGATTTACGTCGTGAGACCCAGCTCAACATCAAGCGTATTAAGGATATTCAATGCTTCCGTGGCTCTCGACATGCTAAACACTTGCCGGCACGGGGGCAATCCTCACGACGCAATTCCCGAACAGTTCGTGGCAACGTCCGTATCACCATGGGCTCCGGTCGTAAAGCCGCCTCAGAAAAAACCTAGTGTATCGCATGACTATACCTAACAAAAACAAGAGTAAAAATATCTCGAAAGGCAGCACTGCTGCTAAAACTTCCGCAACAGAGGTTGCGCGACGGGCGCGTAAGGTTCGTCGTACCGTTGCGCACGGTAACGTGCACGTCTTAGCAACCTACAACAACACCATCGTGACAGTGACAGATAAAAATGGAGCCACCTTAGGTTGGGCCTCCTCAGGCGCTATTGGTTTTAAGGGTGCCAAAAAATCAACACCCTATGCTGCTGGGCAAGTAGTTCACAATCTAATGGATCGTCTTGAATCAGTTGGGCTACGCGAGGTCGATGTTTTTGTTAAAGGTATCGGGTCAGGACGTGAGGCGGCTGTCCGTGCTTTTCAAGCCCGTGGAGTCAACGTAGCAACTATTAAAGATGTAACCCCTATACCTCACAACGGGGTTCGTCCTAAAAAACAACGGAGGGTCTAATGGCACGCAAACTTGATGCAAAATGTGCGCGTTGTCGGCGCGAAGGCGAAAAACTCTTTCTAAAAGGCGAGCGCTGTTATACTCCAAAATGTGCTTTTTCGCGCCGTAGCTTTGCGCCGGGTCAGCATGGTGAGAGTTCACGCGGTCGTCGCTCGGAGTTTGGCATGCAACTCCAAGAAAAACAAAAGGCCCGCCATGAGTACGACATTTTAGAACGTCAGTTCCGCTTGTATTTTAAGCAGGCCCAAAAGCGTACGGGGGTAACAGGAGAACAACTCTTGCAGTTGCTTGAGACGCGTTTGGATAACGTTGTCTACCGGCTGCAGTTTGCTAAATCAAGACGACTCGCCCGACAAATTGTGCGGCATGGTCACATTTTGGTTAATGACAGCAAGGTAACCGTCCCATCCTTCGCGGTAAAAATTGGGGACGTAATCAGTGTGCCCAAAGATGCCCAAAAGAATGCCTACTTTTTGGAGGCCGCTAAGGTTATTCAGGCTAAACTGGTTCCGGCCTGGCTTGAGCTCGATCAAAACAAGCTAAGCGCAAAAGTTGTAGCCCTGCCCACTCCTGAGGACGTTGAGCTTAGGGTTCAGTTGCCCCAAATCGTTGAGTACTACTCACGCTAACTTATTAAGTAGTTCACACTTATGCTCGATAAAATCAAGCTTCCAACACAGGTAACTTTTACTCCAGATGCCAAGAATAAATGGCGTGGGGTCATGGTGCTCGAGCCATTGCATCCTGGCTATGGCACGACGCTCGGCAGTAGCCTGCGGCGGGTCCTTTTAGCGTCTTTGCCAGGCGCTGCTATTACGGCAGTTAAAATAAAAGGTGTTGAGCATGAGTTCTCCGGTATGGAGGGCGTAAAAGAGGATGTCATCCAGATTATTCTCAACCTCAAAAAAGTACGGCTTTTGTCTCATAGCTCTGAACCCATTAAGCTCGCCCTCGAGAAAAAGGGCGAAGGGCTCGTGACAGCCGGTGACTTTAAAAAATCTAGCGAAGTTGAGATCGTTAACCCGGATCAGCCGATCGCTACCATTACGAGTAAGAATTCAACTCT
>JAZDNR010000090.1:0-6459 GCA_043799475.1 Parcubacteria group bacterium | reverse complement strand
AGGCAGCTAGTCCCATGAAAACCTTTGAGAACCTCGCTTCTGGAGAGCTACGCGAAGGCGATACGATTATCTTGACGACCCCAGGAGTAACCGACCTCATCTCACCCGCAAGCTTACGCAATATCTTAGAATCCAACGAGCCCAGCGAGGCGGTCAAAACGCTCCAGGCCCGAGTGGGGCATGATTCAACAGGAGCCAATGCCTCGGTCGTATTCCGTTTTAGCCGTTTACACGCCGTAGCACCAGTTGCTACCCCCGCCACTCATACGCATTCTCCTCAGATTAAGAGTTATATTGCTGCCTCAGCACCGGCCGCAGTACCGGCAGAGCGGACCAGTCAGACCAAGTCAACAAAATCCAGCAAGGTAAAGGCTTCGCTTAGCAAGCTTAAGGCTATTAAGTTTAAAAGCTTATCGCGCATCTTCAAAAAAAAGTCCCAGAGCGTGCCACAAACCATGGCAAGTCACAAAAGTTCTCCTGTTGCAAAGACCAAACTAAGAGTGCGGCTTAAGCGCGCAGTGATACGCATGCCAGCGCGCGCCAAACTGTTTACCGTTTTGGCGTTAGTTTTAGCCTTAGTTTTTGCGGTTAGCCTCTTTATCTTTGTAGGAGCACGTGGTTCTAAGGCCGCTCGCACAGAGTTAACTGCCAAGCTGGAACAAGCAAAAAAGTTAGAAGAGGAGGCGGCCGCGGCCATTATTTTTAAGGACACTACACAAGCGCAAGATCTTCTCAAGCGCAGCGAGGTTCTCCTGACCGAGCTGGCGGGTAACAAAGATTTTGAGCAAGAGGCAGCCACCCTCAAATCAAATATTGCCCGCGATTACGAAAAACTCTCGGGCAGCACTCGCATTGATGAGCCCACAAAGCTTGCCAGCCTAGGCGGTAATCCCCTGGGACTCGCAGTGCTCGAGGGGGAACTCGTGGCCTGGCTGGAGAACAGTAAATTTGAAGTGGTCTCGCTTAAAGATGGCGACACGGCTACGAGCGCCACACTCGACAAAGACTTAGGTGCGCCCATCCTTGGTGCAGTTGATGAGACACGTTTAGTAGTGGCCACCGACGAGGCCAAACTCGTGGGATTTGAGAATGGCGATCTATCAGAGCTTGAAGTTGGCGGAACATTTCAACCTGAGCAACTGGCCAGTCTAAAGACCTATGGGAACCGACTCTACGTCCTCGATCCTGCTTCTAACAAAATTAATCGCTTTGCCCGCACTCTAGCTGGATATGGACAAGGCACAAGCTGGATTTTGGATGGTACCTCAGTATCAGAGGGAGTCGACTTGGCCATTGACGGCAATATTTACCTGCTGACGCGTAGTACTGGGGTGATAAAGTTTCTCCAGGGTACTAAAGAGGACTTTACGCTGGGGCCTGTAGTTGACCCGCTTGAACAGCCCACCAAGATAGTGACTAGCGAGGACATGGGCTACCTCTATATCCTCGAGCCTAAAAAGCGGCGTTTATTGCAATTTGACAAGGAGAAGGGCGACTTTGTTAAACAATTTGTATCCGAGGCGTTTAACGACCTTAAGGACGTTGTGGTGATTGAGAAAGGTGCCCGGGCCTACTTGCTCAACGGCGATTCAATCTACCAGATAGAGCTCAACAAATAGCCCTCCTGGGCAGGCCTTTGCTCATCAGTCATCCATTAGCGCGCTGCTGGTAACGTACTTGGCTTTGTTGTCGGGATAAGTTCACCCGGGCCTGACGTGGTTTGCGTACCCTCTGCCAGACGACCCGTGACGATAAGCCTACGAGCAATCGTGCCAACCGGCCAACAGGTCATGAGAGTTAGACTTGGTTCCTCGGTGATATCCAGGATGCTGGTCTCACTTGGATCAACTTTGCGCTCTCCCGTTACCTGGTACACGTACTTGGTGCGTTGGTAGTACACGAGCACTGAATCCCCCGGCTCAAGCCTATTTAGCAAGGCAAACACATCTTTGTATCGCCCCTCCTCCCAGGCGAGCTGCGAGGAGTGCCCTGTGATAAAAAGATTGCCCGGCTGCCCAGGTAATGCCGTCCCCGGGTAATGTACCACGCCCTCGCGTAGCTCCTCAAGCAGCCTGGCATCCTCACTACTCGAGGGGAACAAGAGTGGTGCATTGACCGCGAGCTTAGGTATCACGAGCCGGTCATCTGGCGGAATAATCTCTGAGTTGACCCCTAGGCCATCAACCTCTGCGACTTTGTAGCGGTCGTTGCCTAACCACCAGGCCAGTTTTTCCAGGATTGCTGACCAGTTAGCTATAATAAAAAATGCGCTGCCACAGACGACAAAGAGCGTTACAAAAGTCAACACAACACGAGTAATTCTTGGCATGCGCATATCCTAGCTTACCCTGCTTAATAAAATGTAAAAGCGCGCCCCGCGAGGGGCGCGCTTTTAGGGCCTGGCCTTGCGCTTGCTATTTAAGCTCAGCTTTAGCACCAGCGGCCTCGAGCTTCTTTTTGATCTCTTCGGCCTCTTCTTTTTTAACGTTCTCCTTGATGACTTTAGGGGCACCATCTACCAAATCCTTGGCCTCTTTGAGGCCTTTACCGGTAATCTCGCGTACCGCTTTGATGACCTGAATCTTTTGGGCACCAACTTCTTTGAGGGTTACATTAAACTCAGTCTTCTCTTCGCCACCCGCTGCCCCACCGGCAGCGCCTGGAGCGGCCGCTACTGCTACGGGCGCTGCGGCTGAGACGCCGAACTTGTCCTCGAGCACCTTAACGAGCTCAGAGAGATCGAGCACGCTCATTTTTTCGATGGTCTCGACCACGCTCTTAAACTTATCGGGTACTGAGACGGTCTTTTTTTTTGGTTCTATCATGGTTGTATAAATTAATTAATTACTAGGTTAAGACTTAGATTTAGCCCAAGCTGAGAGTACCTGCACGAGTGCTCGCGACGTACCCGCCAGGACCCGCACAAAACCGCTGATCGGCGCGACTATAGTCCCCACCGTTATGCCGAGCATTTCTTGGCGGGTCGGCAGCGCCGCAAGCGACTTGAGTTGGTCGACTCCGACAGCCTTGTGATCGATCACTCCAGCCACAAGCTCCAGTTTTTTATGTTTTTTGGCAAACGTGGCGAGCATCTTGGCCGGGAGAACTTCGTCATCCCCTATGACCAAGGCCAGCGGCTTTTTGATTTCAAGCGGTTTAAGACCTTCGATTTTTGACTCTTTAAGAACGCGCTCAAGCAAAGTGTTTTTGAGAACTCGCAGGCTCACTTTGGATTTGCGCAGAGTGCGGCGTAGTTCCTCCAGCTCCTTAACGCTAAGACCTTGGTAGCCGACCAGTACTTGCTCTTTGTTGGCACTAATCTCTTTGACGAGATCAGCAACGAGTTGTTTTTTAGCTTGTTTGGTGATCGGCATGAAATGTGTGTTAGAGGGCCAGGTTAGTTACAGGTTAGATAAAAAAGGCCCCGAGTGGGACCAAAGACAGACGGCATGGCGTGGGCGGGCACGTTGCGCTCAATATGGCTGCCTCTCCCGGGCAATTAAGGCTCTAGCGAGCCACCCGAGGGTCTTTGGAAACCACGTAGTGCGAGTTTAAGGGATCCTTTATTTGTTGTAAAGCAATTGTATCAGTCCAGTATGTATCTGAACTCATGCAGGGACCAGATCAATACCCAATAGATACCCTAAAGAAGAGCTTTGATGAAATTCTCCACGCCTTGGCTGACCTGTTCGTATGTACCTACGACAATTAACTGGTTAATCTTAGCTGCTCGGGCCAGGATGTAATCATAAATCGGCACGGGCACAGCATTGGTTTGTACGACCAACAAGGGGGCATTGTCATCGGCGGCTACTGGACCGGCCAAAAGAGTGGCAAAGAAATAGGTCTGATCAGTAAACGCTTGGGCCTTTATGGGGTTGGCACCGACAACACCAGCTTTAAGTGCACCTACAATGCTTTGCCGTTCTCCACTGGCCACAACGATCTCAGATGGTGCTGGATGATAGGTCTGGGCGAGCAAGGCATTGGTCTGCCAACGATCCTCTCCTCCGATACGTGAGACATTGGTTAATTGGGGCAGCTCTTGTTCAAGTAGATCTTCTGTGCCGCTAGCAATGGCTGCCACACCACCAATGATTTCTGCCGAGGTAATACTTGGCTGACCTTGAATAAAGGCTTTGGTTGAACCGTCTAGTATCAACCTACCTCTCTCAGTAAGCAAAATTGCATCCACTAAACCGTCTTGGGTATTGCCGGCAATCGCCCCCTCACCCAAAGCGTCTACTAACTTGCGGTTTTCGCTAAGGACGATCTTGTGGCTAATTTTGTTTTTTGCAGCTAACTCTCCGGCAATTTTGGCTGCCGTCTCGTTTCTTTCGGCACCGCCTAATCGAATTACCTGATCAAACCCGGCCTCCCTTAAGTCAGTTTCTACCTGTGGACTAAGGGCTTTTTCACGACCTAACAAATAAATCGGGTCGTGCGTAGAAGATAAAACCCGCTTGAGTTCAACTAAAATATTGGGGTCCAGATACCCGGTGGGTGTTACTAGTAAGGAACCCTTTAAGGCTGTCGCCAGAGGTGTGCCCGTAAAGCAGTCAATCAGCTGATCATCACGGCAGAAGATGGCGCTTTCTGCTTCGTGGTCAGCAAAACGATACTTAGACACCATAACCGTCTGCTCGATAGGATCCTTACCACCTTGGCGCTCAACCTCTTTTTTCGTCGGTGGTGTGGTTGGTGCCGGGCAGGCCTCTGTAATATGCGTAGTAACACTGGCTACAGCAATGCCATCATATAAAGGATCAGCACTAGTGGCCGTATGAGTAATACTACCAGTGTGGGTGCCTTCCGCGACCCCATCATTAACAGCCAGAGTAGTGACTGTCTGTGGTACACCCCAGTTGGTAGTATCAAAGGTTAAGACCACCGGATTAGTAACTTGTTGCGCGTCGGGTACTGTAGAAACATAGACGGTTGCAGTAGGTTCATCCGTGAGTACAACAGTGTAAGTATCGGTCGCCCCACACTCTACAATATTGGTAGAGCCGCCTGATTCAGTGATAATAATACCGGCATCCCTAGGGGCACCGCGACCTAATATGACTAGCGTAGAGCCTGGTGCATCAGGTATCCCGGCTACAACATCTGGCAAACCATCATTGTTCACATCAGCCACGCGTAGATAAAAAGCATAAGCACCGGCATCGTAAGTTTGGGGCTCATTAAAGGTGCCATCTCCATTACCTAAAGCGATGAACAACCTTCCATATGTTTCTTCAAGAGCGACTATGTCCATATTACCGTCGCCATTAAAGTCCGCGGCCTCGGCATCATAAACTTGACTATCAGCATAGCCATCACCTGAGGGCAAATCATATGGCCCATGACTCGGGACTGTTGCTATGTTGCCCGAGCCATCATTGTTATAAACAAGAATATGAGAGTCATTATCAGCGGTAGCAATGTCAAAATCGAACGGGATAGAGGCCACGTCAATAAATCCGTCATTATTGTAATCGGCTGGTGCTGTGGCCCAAGTTGAGGTTTTATTGCCAACAGGAATTGCTGGTTCAATCACATTCTGACCGAAGTAATAGTTCCAGTTAGCGGGATCAGTACAACCAGGGAGATCGCCTTTATCGATAAAGTGAGGTTGAACATTATAACTTGGCGTAGTACTACCAACTGCCCAAGCAAAAGAATTTTCCATTAAGGTCCAGTTGGTTGGGCAGTTGCTATCAGGTATCCAAGTATCAGTATCTGCTGCGGCTGCTGAAAAATCGGGTAAATTATCATGATTAAAGTCCGTGACTTCTAAATCCGAGGTACCATAACTGGTGTTATCAAAGGTATCACCAGACAAGGTGTAGAAAGGTGGTTTTTGAGGATCTATATAAGTGAAATTTCCGCTGCCATCATTTTCAAAAAAATTCCAGTCGCGCGTCGTTGCTATTAAGTCCATATCACCGTCGTTTTCTATATCGGCTGCTTTCATGTCAGAAAAGCCACACGCCCCGGCTGTAAAAGGAACATGTACTGGATCAATCGTGTTGTTAAAATAATCCGGTCCTGCTCCATCACTAAACCAAATATGTATCGGAACGCATGGGCTAAAATGGTTATAATCTGCAGAAGCGATATCAGGCCATCCGTCTCCATTAAAATCTGCGATAGTGACTGACCAGGCATCGTAGCTTCCAGCGGGTGGGGTTATGTACTCAGATAAGCTTTGGTCTGGCGTGGTCGGATAAGTACCATCACCATTGTTATAATAAAGATCTACAAAACCCTCACCATCAACCGACGCAATATCTGCATAGGTGTCACCATTTAAATCCGCAACCGCAATCCGTTTTACACCGTCTGCCGCTGGACCCGACGTCGGGGCGCTACTATGGAGTTCCTGCAAATAACGGAACTGACCGTTGCCAAGCCCAAAGGTGACATAAACATTATAATTTTCTGAGTCGGCAGTTATAAGATCCAGCGCGCCAT
>JAZDNR010000081.1:0-4075 GCA_043799475.1 Parcubacteria group bacterium | reverse complement strand
TGTAAATATTCTTTCCTTGCCATTAGAGTGAGCATGGGCTTGTAGTTAGCTGGATAGCGGCTACAAGCCTACTTAGTTTGGGTTACCTTTTACGTGATGTAACCAGTGGGGCTACGGTTACATATTAGGTGATGCAATTCGGAAGGTTGACAAGACAGCCTAAATAGTGTAGTGTGTTAATTCGCTCTTTAACTGGTACGTCTAGAACCCGTGGCATGGTGTCGTGGGTTGTCGGACAAGCCACTACCAAGGAGAACTATCATGGCAAAAGCCAAGTCGGCCAAGAAGAAGTCGGAGACGGCTTCTGCGATTGGTGTCTACGCCAAGATCTGGATCGCGATCGAAGCGGCTGTCCTTTCCAAGGGCGGCACGCACAACGACCTCTACTCGCTCAGCGAGGCGAAAGGCGCGACCCTGATCGACAAGTTCGCAGACCTCGTCATCGCGGCCAAAGATGGCAGCAAGAAGGTTGCCAAGCAGGCCGTCAACACGATGGTCGGCTACCTCCAGCGGTTGATCGACAAGTGCAACTTCTCGTCTGTCTGGAGTGGGGTAAACGAGACCAACTACCCGCCACCCCGTAAGCCCGTCAGCGACCAGCTCGAGTACGAGGAGTTCGAGATCGACCACCCTATGGATCGCGCCGAGATTAGCGAGGCTATGGGCAAAAAAGACCTGCGTATAGCCTCGCCCTACGAACTAGTCAAGGCCGCGGCTAAAGACCCCAAGCTGGGTACTGACCACTCGGTCATTGCCCTAGGGCAGTACTTCGCGGTTTCCGACGGCAACCTGTGCTTCGCCTTCATCTACCCGCGTGGCGGCGGCAGGCGCGGGCTCAGCCGCTGCTGGGTCGGCAGTCTCGAGCGCCGGTGGGATGTCGACTATCGGTTCCTCGCTGTCCGCAAGTCCTCGGATCAGGCCTTGGTCGCTTGATCCCTTGGAGCTTTACAGAGACCATCGGTCTCTTGGCTCCCGCTCTCGGAAGACGCATGTCTTCCGAGAGCATTTTTTATCTGTTAGTATTTTTTTGGGATTGCGTGCGATGAGGTTACGGCTTTGTCACCCAAAATCTCGGCCACTAAGGATCAGAGTCCCGTCGGTCAAGGCTTACGGGAGCGTGTCCGTGGTGGTCCAATAAAAACGTTACTTGGTGTAGTGAGCTGGAGGGTTTACGACCCCAAACATAGATTCAGTCGGGAGAGCAATCGACCGGCAGTGTCATGGATGGTTCGCTACGCAAAACTTCACGGATTCCGACGGCAACCTGTACTTCGCCTACATCAACCCGAATGACAACGGCAGGCGCAAGCTCAACAACTACTGGATCAACAGTCTCGAGAACCAGTGGAATGTCGACAATCGGTTCCTCGCTGTCCGCAAGCAATGTTTTATCGATGCCCGTAGCCTAGTGTTGCGGGCATTTTGGTTGCAGATTTTTGCCAGCCACCGAGCATACGACCGACCTCTGCGAGTGGGGTGCAAATGTGAGCGTATTTTTTGTGATCAATTAATTTAAGCTCCCATGCGATCTGCAAAAAGAATTTGAGCGTATCTAGCAGGCTCGATGCGCCACGTAACAGATCAGATTTACGTTTTGGTGGAGCAAAACAGGCTTGCAAGAGACGTGTTATCAAATCCAAAAAGAGGGTATCGATGCGAGCGCCGATACTTTGCAATGCAAGTTTAGGTAGATGAGGTAAGGTGGTATGCCAGGTTTTGTAGGCTAACGCAGCGCGCTGTAAAATTGGCGCATCTGCGACCTGGCTGGGGGGGGGGTGATCCAAGAATTATGAAACGATTGCATAACCATACGTTTGAGCAGATTATCGCAACCGAAAATTTATTGCTAGCCTGGCAAGAGTTTGTCGTGGGCAAAAGGTATAAATCTGATGTGGCGCGGTTCGGTCTACGGTTGTTCGACAACATTGAGTTGCTGCACCAGCAATTAGCACAGGGCTTGTACCGTCATGGCGGCTACTACCGATTTACGATATGCGACCCAAAGCTGCGCACGATCCATAAGGCAAGTGTTAGGGATCGTCTGCTCCATCACGCTATATACCGGGTTTTGTACCCATTTTTTGACCGAACATTTTGTAGTGATGTTTTTTCCTCTCGCGTTGGTAAGGGTACACATGCTGCGTTGCAGCGTTTTGCTCGGCTGGTTGGCTGCGTAAGTAACAATTCAACGCGTACATGCTGGGTTCTTAAGTGCGATATTAAAAAATTCTTTGGTTCGATCGATCATCAGATTTTTAAGAATGTGGTTGTTGCTCGCATTGATGACGTCAATCTGGTGGACTTAATTAGCTCGGTAATAGATAGCTTTAATAACGGTACTAACAAAGGGTTGCCGCTCGGTAATTTAACCTCGCAACTTTTTTGTAATGTTTATATGGATAGCTTTGACGAGTACGTAAAGCACCAGTTAAAAGTGCCAGGTTATATACGTTATGCGGACGACTTTGTCGTGCTGTCATCGAGTCGGCAGGAGTTGCTTACTTTGCTACCGCAGATCTCGAACTTTCTCAGTTCAAATCTCAAGCTAAGGCTTCATCCGCAAAAAGTCTCAATCAAAACGCTCGCATCTGGAGTTGATTTTTTGGGGTGGGTGCACTTTCCACACCATCGAGTACTGCGTACGAAAACCAAACAGCGTATTTTGAGGCGATCCATGGTAAATCCGGCTATGCAAACGATCGCTTCTTACCGAGGGTTGCTCCGTCACGGTCACGCTCGCAAGATTGAACAAGAATTAGTGGCTATTCAGCTGTTTGCTGCAGCGGTTCATCCGGTGAGGCTCCTATGAAAGTGGCTGTAAAACCGGTAGCATGGCCACTATATGTCGACTAATATTCCGCCCAAAAACCAGGCTGTTAAGCGCATAGAAAAGCTGCGCGTGGTGATTAACGAGGAGCGCTACAACGTGCACGTGCTCGACAAGTCGACCATGTCCGAGGCGGCCTTGGACTCGCTCAAAAAAGAGCTGTTCGACCTGGAGCAAGCCTACCCGGATTTGGTGACACCAGATTCGCCCACCCAGCGCATGGCCGGTAAACCTTTGCCCGCCTTTACCAAAGTACGGCACCCCGCACGCATTTTGTCACTCAATGACGCGTTCTCCCTGGAGGATTTACAAGAGTGGCGGACGCGCAACCAAAAGGTTGAACCCAGAGGCCGCTACGATTATTATTGTGAGCTCAAGATTGATGGACTGGACATTATTCTGCGCTATGATGACGGGCTCTTTAGTGTTGGTGCCACACGCGGAGATGGACTGGTGGGGGAGGATGTGACGCAAAATCTTAAGACGATCGAAGCGATTCCATTGCGGCTTGACCAAGAGGCCTTTACTAAAAAATTTGGACGCAAGTTACCGCGCACGCTCTACGTGCAGGGCGAGATTTATTTACCGATTAAGGAGTTTAGGCGGATTAACCTCGAGCAAAAAAAGAAGGGTCTGACGACCTATGCTAATCCACGCAACACCGCAGCGGGGTCAATTAGGCAGCTCGATCCCAAAATGGCAGCCAGCCGCAAGCTCTCGATTTTTATTTTTAATATTATCAGCGACCTAGGCCAGCGAACGCATGAGGAGGTTCATGAGATGGCTCGCACTCTTGGGTTTCCGGTAGAACCGCACAGTGAGCACGTCAAGAACTTGTCTGAGGTTGAGACCTTTATCAAAAAATGGGACCAAAAACGCAAGAGCCTGCCCTATCAAACCGATGGCGCCGTACTGCAGGTCAATGCCGTTAAGCTTTTTGCTACGCTGGGTGTGGTCAGCAAGGCGCCTAGAGGGGCGATGGCCTATAAATTTGCGGCCGAAGAGACCACCACTAAGGTGCGCGAGATCATGCTCTCAGTCGGTCGCACGGGAGCACTCACGCCGATCGCCATTATGGATCCGGTTGTCGTGGCCGGCACCACCGTGTCGCGTGCCTCCGTGCATAATGAGGATGAGGTGCGACGTCTTGATGTACGTGTGGGCGATACAGTGATTATTCGTAAGGCGGGCGACATTATTCCGGAGATTGTGCGGGTTCTCAAAGAGCTACGTCCGCGCGGTGCCCAG
>JAZDNR010000050.1:0-9003 GCA_043799475.1 Parcubacteria group bacterium | reverse complement strand
GCCAAAGGTATTGGAGTTGAGCAGCTCAGCGAAGAGGCCATCTCAGCACATCTCGATACGGCCGGGCAGGATGACCCCGATCTGATCATTCGGACCGGGGGAGAACAGCGCCTCTCCAATTTTATGCTGTGGCAGGGAAGTTATAGTGAACTGTATTTTACTAAGACGTATTTTCCGGACTTTAGCGAGGCTGATTTTGATGCAGCGATCCAAGAGTACCAGTTACGTAGCCGCCGTTTTGGTAAATAAACCTAGTGTGTTCGCGGAAAACGCGGCTTAAGCCTGGAGGATGTGTCAATCGCGCGCGCAATATCAAGGTTGGGATTTTTTCGGCGCCAGGGCCACGTGCCATAAAAAAGTAGCGTAGCCACCACGAGCACAACAAGTAGCACTAAAGCTACTACCCAGGTGGGGTCGCTTTCCACAACTGGTTCCTCAATTAAGTTACGAATAGGGGTGACAGGATCCATGGATCACTAGTAGAGTAGAGCAAACTACCACGCTACAAAATGTGCGCGCAACTTTCGTTCGCAAAACCAATAGAGGCTTACCGTGGCCGCCGCCGGGGCGGACGCTGGGCTGTCTTGCTTTTTTTGGGGGCGCTGGTGGTCGCCGGGATCGCCGTGGTCGCGTTTGTGGCGCGTTCTGCCAGCCAGGTGGTCGACTCCGGGGGCAGCCCACTACTGGTTACGATTGAGCCAGGCCAAGGGACTCCCGAGATTGGAGAACTGCTACTTGAGCGTGGCTTGATCGTGAGCAAAAGCGCTTTTAGTGCCGCAGTTGTATTAGAGGGTGCTCGCAGCAAACTCCAAGCGGGAACTTATGAGTTATCGCCCGCCATGTCAGCGCGCGCAATCGCCGAGCTTTTACGCGATGGCAAAACTAAAGAGTTGCAAGTCACTGTGCCCGAAGGATTGCGGCTCGACGAAGAAGCTGAGCTTTTGGATGATAAGGGCATTGTTGAACGCGAAGATTTTTTGCGGGCGGCACGCGAGAGCTACGAGTTCTCCTTTTTGCAAAGTAAACCGGAGGGACAAAATCTAGAAGGTTTTTTGTTCCCCGATACTTATCACTTTGCACCAGAGGTGACGGCACGGGAGATTGTTAATAAGATGTTGGAGAACTTTGAGAACAAGATCGCAGAGTTACTACCCGATATCGAGACGGATGAACGGGCGCTTTATGAGATATTGACATTGGCCTCGCTTGTAGAGGGTGAAGTACCGCATCAAGAAGATCGGTCGCTCGTGGCAGGAGTTTTTATGAACCGACTCGATAAAGATATTGTGTTGCAGGCCGATTCGACGCTGGCTTACATCACCAAAGAGGACAGGATTGATTTTACCAGCGAGGATACCGAGATCGATAATCCCTACAACACCTATCTTTACGGGGGGCTGCCACCTGGACCGATTAATTCGCCTGGGCTCTCGGCTTTGCAAGCGGCCTTACACCCCGAGGAGACTGATTTTATGTACTTTGTGAGTGATCCTGACACGGGCGAGACACACTTTGCCAAGACTCTCGCAGAACATAACGAAAACGTGAAAAAATACTTAAACGATTAACAAAGGTCCTGCATAAGTTAAGATACATACTGGACTGATACATGAGGTTGACTTTGGATGAACCGCGAGTTACAAAAGCTAGTCTCCATAACGGAGCACTGACCTAGCAGTCCTAGGTATCGTTCTTTGCCATCGGCGTACCTCCGTTGCGGCTGAAAAGTCGTGCGGGGAAGCTACCGATAGCGGAGGTTGCTATGATTACCCACAAAGACAAATGGAAGTTGCTGGTCAATATCGGCAACCGTCTGTTTGGTCCGGACGGCGATCGCGCCTTTGAGACCCACAAGGCGGTGCACGATGGTCGTCTCAAGCTCGAGAAGGCGGATGTGTTGTCTAATCGTATGACACGGCGTAGACAGCAGGGTGTCTCATTGCACCCGTCGATCCAGCAGTTGGTAGATCAAGGGCGAGCACATCTTTTTGAGGTCACCCTAGGCAGGTACCAGAGCGGACTTGAGTACGAACAGGCACTCAAGGCAGCCGGGCACAAAGTCGGTGACTACGCACACGACATGTTGCAAAGTGTTGCCTTCCGTGTAGAACGTAAACCGCTAGTGATCAAGCTGGTGCGAGTAACTGTCGCCCAGCTCAGTTTTTCTCAGGAGGTAAACCTGAGAGTAATCTACGGGCGTGCTGTCAAAATGGGTCTGTATCGATCTCCGGCAGAAGTCGGTCCAGCGTATCTCCTCGAGCATGGCCGCAACCTTCGCGGCTGCGTTTACGTAGGTATGAAACCTATCGTTCGTGACGGCTTCCCCACGGTCTTCATGGTCTACCGCAATGTTGACGGGTCGCGGCTCGACGGCGGCAGTGCCAGGCCTGGCGACCGGTGGAACCTCGGGAACCAGGTTGTCTTCCGTCTCCGGCAAGTAGAGCCCTCGGGCTCCTAGTCCCTTACGTCTGTTTGGCCCTTTGATACTTTGACCCTGGGGCGCTTGGTGGACTGCTCCGCTTGTGAATGTTGTCGCCCGGTGATGTTATGTCGCCGGGCTTTTTTTGCACCCGCAGCGTCTGCGTTATGCGCGAGCCATTAACAATCGGGCGTTGATGGCTGAACAAAAAACCGCTAGCATCGTCCCGACATGGCTCGACCAGTTCTGCCAAAAACAGAAGCAACCTGCGCGGACATGCATACGTCTGGGTGGACAAGGAACTTTAGGGCAAAGGAAAGATGAAGACGTGGCGAGGATGTGCTAAAACATAACAAGGTGCTCATTGACAACGAAAGAGGCGACAAACATGTTCAACCTTGTACCACTAGCCGAGAACTGTGCTTGTAAGTGCCATGCCATACAACATGGATGTTGTTTGGACTTCCCCTGTTGTTTATATTGCGGACTATGCGGCAGACGCATTGCCAGAAGAACCCTTGAGTCACACCGTCAACGCTGTTGTGCCGAACACGACGTGCCGTATGAACCGCCGCCCGTGATCGACCTTGAGGCTTTCAAGCGCGGATGGGATGCAGCATTTGCCCCCGGTGAGGAGGACGATTGAGGAACTTCTGGGAATGGAATCCGGACCCACTTTGTGAGTAACAGAGCGGTTCAAAATGAGTAAAACCCTGGGTTGATTCGTCAGCCTGGGGTTCATTTTTACCGCGCCGGCTACCTTCTAGTTATCCATTACTCTAATGGCTATAGACCTCTGACGTGCTAAATTATAACTGTGGCTTCCCACTTGGCCAAAGGACCCAAGTATTGTTTCAAAAAAAGGACCATTTTTAGGACAATAATTGCCCTCGTTAGTACTTTTGGCTTAATGCCTTGGTTTAGTTTTTATTCGGCACCGACTGCTAAGGCAGCCAGTTTAGTTTATAACGAGGATTTTAGTACCACAGACAAGCAAGATACGACCGTTTACCCACCCGCAAACCCCGATACAGCGGACTGGAACACTACCGAGGGTTTGCTTGCACCAAAGCCAGGTAGCGCGGGTTTTTACAAATTGGACGGAATTACCCCTGGTGCAAGTAATACCACCGGTACACACGATAGTAGTTTTATCGGGCAGGACTCTACTTTGGTAACTGATAGTCAAGGTATGCCATGGTTGGTTACGGCGGAGGCCTACCCGCCTGCCACCGGAGATCTCGATATTTGGGTGATGCATTGGGACGGAAGCAAATGGCTTGATGTCGCTGGGAATGACTATGATAGTGGTGCAGTCTGTCCTCCTCTACCGAATTGTGCGTATGGCGCCAAAGTAACTGTGCTTGATACAGCCGGTGATAGCAGCCGAGCAGTTATGGCTTTGGACAGTTCTGACCAACCACAGGTAGCCTGGCAAGAAGACAGCAACATCTATTTTGCCAAGTGGAATGGTACAGATTGGGTTAATGCAGCCGGTACAACCACACTGGCCGACTATAATGTTACGAGCGGGGCGTCCTGGCATGGGTTCACTAGTTTTCAAAGGCCAGCTCTTCACGTCAGGTCTGATGGGCAACCAGCGCTCGTGTTTATGGGGAAAGATTCTGGTAATTCCGACATTGTTTACACTTACTGGGATTCAGGTTTAAATACCTGGGTTAACGCCGCTGGTACCACGACGGATACTAACTACGATATTACCCAAACTACTTTTGGTTTTTATAGCCGGCACCCGGTCTTTGCATTAACGCCATCTAATGAACCTATTGTGGCGTGGTCTGCTGGCAGCGGTCAGCCACCAAACGCTTCTGAAATATATGTAGCCAAATGGAACGGCAGTATATGGGCTGACCCAACTGGAACAACGGCCTGGGCTTCGGCCGGGGGTCTTAGCAATCCAAGTAGTGGTAGCGGTTTAGCAAATGGCCCAGCCAGCATTGCTTTATCGAGTACGGGATTAATTGGCATAACCTGGGCTGGTGATGTTGTAGGCACGTACTGGTGGGACTGTGCTCTTACGACTGACTGTAACGCTTTCTATGCCCAGCTTGATCCGGCGGCCACTTCGCCTACCTGGAATGGACCGGATGGTTCGACTTTTACCGGTACTGCGTTTTCTCCCAGTACTGATGTTGGGGAGTGGTTCC
The DNA here is from genome assembly GCA_043799475.1 of Parcubacteria group bacterium. Classification (GTDB taxonomy): domain Bacteria; phylum Patescibacteriota; class JAUYIX01; order JAUYIX01; family JAUYIX01; genus JAUYIX01. Next base: position 4,416 of record JAZDNR010000050.1, on the reverse strand, counting down.
CAACACTACGTTTTAATGCGCAAAACCAACCATTAGTTTTTTATGGCAGACAAAAACCGGGTGGACCCGGTGGATATAGCGAAGCCCCAGCGACTCTCTGGAATGGTTCGGCCTGGGTCGAACTTGGGAACGCGATAGCTAATGTTCCAAACGCCTATATTAATCCAAGCTCAATTGGATTTGATAACCAAGGTGGTTTTTGGGTTGACGCTAGCGTACTTATAGGAGGTACCGAACATTATGTTTCGCACTGGATTGATCCCTATGCTGGCCGCACCAATGGTTTCTATGATCTGGCTCATGCCATTAAAGATACGGGCACCAACATAGCTAATTCAGGGACAACCACTAAAGCGAGTAAGCATTCTGTAGCGATAGATGGCGCAAACTATCCACATGTTGTATGGCAACAAAATATTTCTGGTGCTGACGACATTTTTTATGCTCACTGGGATGGCTCAAAATGGCTCAGCTATAAAAACACAACGACAGTCAGCGATTTCAATATTAGTGGTAGTACGGCAGCCAGTAGTGATGCCGTTATTGCAATTGGTGACAACGGCTACATTAATATCGCCTGGTCAGAAAATATTTCCGGCAATACAGAAATTATGCAAATTAAGACTTCCAATAAATACGGCACTTTAAACGCTCAGAACTCAACGCTATACACAGTTGGATGTCTTAATACCGCTAGTTGTCCAGCTACTACAAACGTGAGCAATACAGCTGGCAGTAGCGTAACACCTGATCTACTTGATTATGGATCTAGTGCGTTGCCTCAAATTACCTGGATAGATGGTACCGGTGCGAATGATGAAGTATTTGTAACTAGATGGAGCGGCTCGGCTTGGGTTAAGCCGAGTGGCGGTGCTGGTGCTGACGATATTTCAAGTGGTCTTGTGACACCCCACTGGGGGGGAAGTGGTTGTAGTGTCGTCCGATATGATGCCGCCAATGCCGATATTGCTGTCGATCCAAGTAATCACCTGGGCGTGGCCTGGCAGCTACCCTGGGACCGAGTTGGTTGTGTTGACCCCTTAGAGAATGGCTCTTTTAGCTATGTTCTATACAGAGAATTTATTAGTGCCTGGCAGGGTATGGGTAGCACTAATGACTGTTTGACCGGTGTAATGTGCACCATTTTTGACGGAGATGGCACCGGGCCCAGTGTTGAATTCAAAACCAATGATCGAATAGCAATTGTTTATCAAGCTTGGCCTGTAGTTAGCAACCAGTGGGGTTGGCAAAAGGACACGATATTCGCACAATTTGATGGGGTAAATTGTCCAAAGGAAAATGTAAGTTCAACAGTTACTAACTCACTGGAGCCCAATCTAGAGTTTGATGCTGATCAAAATCCGGTGGTTTGGTGGAATGATGCCGGTAATGAACAAATAGTAACCGGGCATTTTTCACGTAAACTAAGTAGTGGTGGATGGGTTGGTCTGGATCGCACCAATCATACTGGTGAATCTTATCGTAATGAAGATACGCGAGCTGGTTTTGAGTTGCCTTTAGTCGCTGCGGCACTCGATTCAAATGGTAATCCTTTTGTAGTTTATAACGGCACCTCCCCAACGGATCCCTTTATTGCTCACTGGTATATGCCAGGTGCCTCGGCCTGGCGTATGCAATCTCTAGCGGTTGATTCAACCGACAGTAATATTGCGCGTGCAACCCTTACTAAAGTCGACGATACAGCGGGTCAAACGATTATTTATAAGTTAAGTAATAATGGTGGCTTAAACTTCTACGCTGTTACGCCAGGGGTTGCTTTTAACTTTCCATCCAAGGGATCAGACCTCCGCTGGAGGATAGAATTGGTTAATGGCCAAAATATTATTGACACCGGGCCAACCGTGGATAGCCTAAACATCTCCTATGAGACTCCTGAAGTAATTATTGCGCAAAGTGGTGGCAGTACCAATGTTGTGGAAGGTGGTGCCACTGATTCGCTAAGTGTTGTTTTGGCCAATGAGCCCCAACAAAACGTCAAAGTTGCACTGGGACCGGATGCTCAAACCTCACTGGGTACTACCTTGATGACCTTTACGCCAGCCAATTGGAGCACTCCACAAAGTGTGATCGTCACGGCCGTGGATGACACCGTAGTTGAAAATACTCACTCCTCCACTATTTCGATTGGTTCTACTAGTAGTGATGTTCACTACGATGGTATTACTCAAACAATCCAAGCTAACGTTGCCGATAATGACACTGAAACGGGTGGAACGGGACCAGGACCTACGCCTCCGCCCGCACCTCCACCCCCGACCTCTTCTCAAAGAATCGAAGGGGCCGATGCGACTGACCTTTCCATTAATGTTGCTAAGACACTCTTTAATAATAATGCAGCGGACGGCGCCGTCATTGCTAGTGATATTAGTTTAATTGATGCCTTTGTGGGCGGTCCTTTTGCTGCTCGCATCAATGGCCCGATTTTACTTAACGATCCGTCTACTCTTGAGCAACCCGTTATTGATGGACTAAACCGTGTTCTTAAAGATAAAAATAAAACCATTTTTTTGCTGGGTGGCGAAAAAGCTTTAGCCCACACTATTGATAGCGCACTGAGAAACAGTGGCTATGAAAACCTGGAAAGATTTGCTGGAATAAATCGCCGGCAAACCGCCGCGTTAATTGCTGATGCAACTGCCTCCCGCAACCCTTCCACTGAATTAGTCTATTTATCCGAAGATACTCAAATGGTTGATGCCTTTGCCGCTACGGCTTATGCGGCGAATGTGGGTACTGACAATAAGGTGCAACCAATTGTGTTAACTAAGCGAGCAAATAAGAGCTTAGACGGCTACACACAATCTTTCTTAATGACACACACTGGCACAACTCGTGTCGATATTATGGGTGGTACTAAAGCCGTTCCAGCTGAAATCGAAAGACAACTACGGGCGATCGGACACATCAGTAACATTAATCGTTTTGCTGGCAACAACCGTTACGCTACGGCGGCTTTGTTCTCCCAACAAATGTTTGCGGTACCAGAAACAGTAACTATTGCTAATGGTGAAAGTGATGCGGCAAAACCTGGTGCCCTCTTAGCTGGTTTGGTAGCCGCTCGTAATAACGGCCCACTGGTTCTCACGCGCGCTAACGATTTACCCAGCGAAACAGTAAATTACTTGCATACTAATGCTGCCAGTCTGCACCATGCCATTATTGTCGGGTCTGCTGCTCAAGTTTCACAAGCCGTGATGGATTATGTAACAGGCCTCATATAAACTTTATATTATGGAACTTCCCATAAACAAAAAAATAACCTGGCGTGGAACAAAAATAATTGTGATAGCAATTGGTCTGATCGCACTATCTTTTATGGGGATGTTACCCGTTTCTACTCCCTTAACTCCGGTAAAAGAGGCCAAGGCGGCGGTCGCTAATTATCCCTTGCTGGATACCGCTTTAGAAATGCAGGCCAATGCGTATTGGTCTATGACTTACGGAGATTTTAATGGAGATGGGCTAGTAGACTATGCTGCCGCTGGTGATGAAATTAATATCTGGCTTCAAACCTCTGAGCATTTTTTTGAAAAATTGGGAGCGGTTCCATCCACGAGTGGTACTAGGCCACAAGTATTAAAAGCTGCGCAATTAAATGCTGACACAGCACTAGATTTGGTATGGACGGATAATTATGGTTGGGATGTAGAAATTAGCACTGGCAATGGTGATGGCACTTTTGACACTCCTGTTTCTCTAGACGGTTCAAATCGCGGTACTAATTTAGACATAGCCGATTTTAATAACGACGGTAACAAGGATATCGCTATGTCTTGTTCCTATGATGACTCTGTTTATATTTTCTTGCATGACGATCTTGGAACGAATGGTTTTGCTGCGCCTCAAATTGTGGCGCTAGGTGGTGACTATGATCCTTCCGATATTGTTGCTATAGACGCTGACAATGATACTGACCTTGATTTAATGACCGCCAATAACAATGCAGCGGCTACTCATGTCTCTTACCTGGAGAATACTGGTACTCACTCGGGTTCTTTTAGCAATCCTGTTGTAAACGTAGCGGTGGGTGTACAACAGAAAACTCTGGTAGCGGGGAAATTTAACAGCGATGACTTAACTGACATTGTTGTAGGTGTTCAAGGTGCTCTCCGTTTTTTGCCCAACACTAGTCCAAGTCCTGGCAGTTTTAGTTTTGGTCCGGCCTCGAGTGATTACAGCACGGGTGGACAGATGCGCGAGAATACTGTTACGGGGGATGTTAATGGTGATGGTGTTTTAGACATCGTCACTAATGATTTAGCTACCGGAAATTATCCCGATGGTAATGGTGTGGTAGTGATGTTGAATGATGGTAGCGGGGTTTTTAGTAATTCTGGTCAATCCTTTGCTCTTTTGCTCGCCTGGTTGTCGGAGCTGGTAGACATGGATCAAGAT
>JAZDNR010000028.1:0-5847 GCA_043799475.1 Parcubacteria group bacterium | reverse complement strand
ATCTGGGCAATTGGTGAATTTCCGGGGACAGTGAAAAATTTTATGCTTATCCCGGGAGAAATGACGATGTTATGGATAGTTCGACAGTGCCGTTCGATATTCTCCGCCAGTTTGTAGCCGAACTCCCGCTGCAGCTCCGCTTCGTCAAAGGCCTGGTTCTCTTGCCCGCAGAAACCGCAGTATTTGTTGGCCTTAGAACAGGCCATCCCGCAGTGTTTGCACTTGGGACACTCGAGAACCATTTGTGCGAATTGCTTGAATTGCGGACTTCCTACGTTTGGTTTGAGCATTTTCTTCTTACCCCCAAACAAGGTTCACATATGAACACTGTTTGAGAGCAAGAAAAATTGAGATCTAAAGAAACAAAAACAGCGCAAGATAACGCTTATTGACTAAATTGTCAAATGATAAAAATCGCGGCGCCGCGGCCAACCAGGCCTATCAAGAGGCCAACCAGTGCCGTAATGGCCGCGATAATCCAAAAGCGCATGACCACCTTGGGCTCGGGCCAGCCGATAGCTTCAAAGTGGTGGTGAATTGGGGTTGAGCGAAAAATCTTGCGCTTAAACATCTTTTTAGCAAACATCTGCACAATGACCGAGCCCGACTCCAACACCAACACAAACCCAATAAACGGCAAAACCAATACGGAATTAGTCAAAAAAGCTACGAACGCTAACAAAAATCCCAGCGACATCGATCCTGTATCGCCCATAAAAAATCGCGCCGGATAAATGTTAAACCACAAAAAGGCCAGCAGAGCTCCAACGACTGCGGCTAAAAACATAGCAAGTTCTACCCGTCCCTGTACAAAAGCGATAATCCCAAAAGCAATAAAGGCCATCGTGAGGACACCCCCTGCCAATCCGTCCAAGCCGTCCGTCTCGTTGACCGAGAAAGACGTCGCTACCGTCACAAAAATAAAAAGCGGCACATACCACCAACCTATGGAAAAATCTCCAATACCCGGCACATGTAAAACATCAATACCGAGTTTGTAGTAAAACCACCAAGCGCCAAAAGCGGCGATAGCACTAAAAAGTAGTAGCCGGTAGCGAATACGTAGTCCCCCACCAAAGGGACCAATCTTTTTAGCATTGAGAATATCGTCCATTAGTCCCACCACGGCTGTAAGCACAAGCACACCCAAGGGCAACCAGGTCTGCTCACGCGTCAAAAAGTTGAGGTGTTCAACAAAAAAGGGCAGTTTGAGAACCGGCCCCAGCAGCCAAAAAAGTAAAGCTAAGATGAGTACGGTTCCCCAAACCAAAACTCCCCCACCCACAGGAGTACCGGCCTTTTTTTTATGAAGTTTTGTAAAGACTGGCGTTTTGCCCGTGCGGATGCTTTTACTAAGCTGCCACTTGTACAAAAAATAGGTGAGGACAGGGGTCAACGCAAAGGCCACCACAAAGGCGATAGCCCCAAGACTCATCGTATCAATTAATCTAGTTACCAGCAGGTCAGCCACCAAAGTCAGACTTCTCGGCAGAACCTCCACCCACCGACGCCTCGGGCCAACGGTAACTCGCCAATGTCTCAGCTACCAAGCGCTCAGTCTCAGGGAATCGCTCAGGACTGTCGAGTACTACCACTGCAATCCGCCGCTCTCCCTCGCGCGCCAGTACTGCAAACGCGGCACCGGCATTATCTGTCGTACCGGTCTTGGCGATTTCAATGTCAAAGTCAGAGTGTCCCAGTAAATCATCGGTCGCATCAACGTAGTAAGATCCGCCATTCTCGATTGTCACGCTGCCTTGGGTCATTTGACTAAACTGCCGCAGCAGCGGTGATTTAGCCGCCTCGAGCAGCAAAAAGGCCACGTCGCGCGCCGTAGATTGATTCCCTTTTGCATCCAGACCGGTTGCATTGGCAAAGTTGGTATTGGCCAGTCCCAACTCCTCGGCCTTTTGGTTCATCCAGTCGACAAATTCTGCCTCATCACCTGCCAAGCCCACTGCCAAAGTGTGAGCTGCGTCGTTACCGGAGGCTACCAGCAAACCCTTGAGTAACTCGCGCACTGTTACCTGGTCACCTGGGACAAAACCAACTAACGTACTTGGAACCTCAAGTTTACTAATCGACTTAGGAACTTTCAGCGTCTGATCGAGCGAATCCATACGATCCAACGCGACCAGTGCCACCATCAGCTTGGCGATACTGGCAATTGAGGCCGGTTCATCGGCATTTTTGGCAAGCAACACTTTGGCCGAATCGGCGTCGAGTACAATAGCGCGCTTAGCTTTGGCTGCCAGACGCGCGGCGCTCTCGCGCTCGACAGGCAGGAGTGCTACCTCCGGAACATCCACCGGCAAAGGTTGCTCCTGCAAGACGATCTCCGGTGTCGCTACATACTGCTCTGTCAGCGCTGATAAACGCTCGTTCCAATCCATTGGGAGTTGGACATCGCTAGCTAACAAATGCAGAACCATTAAAAGGCTTGACCACATACTTTTAGGGCAACTTGAGTATCTGATCTTCCTTGACGGTAAATTCGTCCTCCGCCAAAGCGCTCTCCTCGCAACCTATCGCAGTTGGGTTAGAGGCCAGCACCAGGCTTTCGTTAGCAAAAATGCCGCCGCGAATAGTCGCCCCGCTGCCTGTCGCTGTGGCCGTGGCCGCATTAAGGGATAGCTGCAAAAATTTGCTGCCTTCAAAGCTGCTCAGGTACAAGGTTTTTTGGTCAACTATGATAAACACCATAGTGGAGCCATTGATGGGCGTCTCTTGGCGTACTTTATTGTCTTTGACTTTAAGCGTCACGGTGTTTTTCTCCGTGGCCCCGCCCTCAATGCGACAGAGGTACGCGCCCTTGCCATCAAACACGTCAGTAAGTGGTATGCCTGTCATGTTTGGTGCGCCGTCAAGTGTCTTACGATTGGGGTCTTCTGTCAGGGGAGAACTGGGCTCTGCCTCGATCGAGAGCCGACCGGCACCGTTGGGGTTGTAGCCATTTATGACCTCTTGTCCATCGGGGTAGCCATCTTTATCGGTGTCAGGATCACTTGCGTTAGTGCCGTAACGTTCTTCGTCAAAGAGAACTAACCCGTCATTATCGGCATCACTTTGTGGATCCTCGGCAGCTCCGGCATCTGAGGCGGGCTCGTTTGTCGATGTATCAGTGCTATCCAATGTCGAGGCCGTTGGAGCTGCCTCATCTTTACGAAAAAAACCTTGTAGCCAAGTCACCGCCACCAATGCAATAACAGCAATCAATACGACTCCAGTCGTGTACTTCCAGAACTTGCCTCGGCTGCGCCGGGGCGCAGCTAAATATGGTGGTGGCACCTGCCACTGTTCATTCATGATTCGGTAGATTCAATGCTAGCACCGGGTACCGCCTTGGCAAAGCGCTCCATGACTTCATTGTTATGTAATTCTTGATACTGGGGTAGTTCTGTGACACGACTAACCCCAAGGTGCCGCATAAAGTCAAAGGAGAGCGAGTACTCATAGCTGCGAGCATCTTTGCTTGAGCGTTTACGCTCGACCAATCCTCGTATTAAGAGAGCTCGCAGCATGATGGCTGAGTTCACCCCGCGTACGGTATCAATCTCTGGCTTTAGGATTGGACCGCGGTAAGCAATAATAGCCAACGTCTCAAGCGCTGCCCGTGATAAAGGCCCGGTGAACTCATCTTTTATGTACTGCTCGATAAGTTTGCCGTGGGTTGGATTGGTGGTGAGTTGGTAGCGTTCATCCTGGACCAAAAGGGCCAGTCCCGATTGCTCAGTTTGGTAACGCTGCGTGAGTTGCTGTAACGCCTCCTCAACCTCCTTGGGCTTGGCTGTTATCTGCTTAGCTAGCTGCCGCGCCGTCAAGGGGTGTCCGGCGGCAAAAAGCAGGGCTTCAAGTTTGGAGACGAGTGGTGAGAGAGGTCCCATGCTAACTAGCATACCTCACTCGGCCTCCGGCGCCGAGATTTTAATCTCACCAAAGAGCTGCTCCTGGTCGACTGAGACAAGCCGCTGTTTGATAAGCTCAAGCATGGCCAAAAAGGTCACAATGATCTCGGTTTTAGTAGCTTTATCAATGAGCTTGCCAAAGGAGAACTTAGAGACGATCTTGAGATTTTGCTGGATCCGCGCCAATTTATCCTCAAGCGTAACTACCTCGCTCACCACTTCTTCTTGTAAAAGCTCGGCCGAGGGCAGACTCTCCACCACATCTCTAAAGGCCGCCGCTAAGTCATTTAGTACCAGCCCGGGGGGCGGGTAGAACACGGGTTTGATCAGGGGTTCGCGCGCGGCCGCAAAACGTTTACTAGCCAGTACTTTAGCGAGTGTCTCGGCTGCTCCCCGGAATTTTTTGAGCTCCGCCAGACGCCGAGCGAGCTCTTCTGCAGTTGTCGGTTCTCCCTTAGTCTCTTGCGCCAGGGGTAAAAGAGCCCGTGATTTAATCAAGAGAAGCTGGCTGGCAATTACCAAAAAATCAACCAGTGACTCTACTTTGACCTCGGGCAGGGCACGTACCTGCGCCACGTAATCATCGGTGATTTGAGCCAGTGAGACGGTAGTTATGTCAAGCCTGTTTTGCTCAATGAGATCGAGCAGTAAATCAAGCGGCCCTTCAAATTCCTTGAGCTTGACGACGTGCACCACTTAGTTGCGTTTTTTGGAGAACTGACCGACGACGGCGTCAGCCAGCTTGCCGTAAGTTGATCCACGCATGCTAAACGAAACCTCAAAGCTACCCGCGTTAAGAATGATGTGTGGCTCTTGCAGTAAGCTCTTATCGACGTAGGTCCCAAGTTTATAGAGAGCCCCAAACGGAACGATCGCACCGGGTTTTTTAGCGACTTTACTGGCGATCGAGCGTTCGGTGGTAAGTGCAACTTTTTTGAGCGTCGCTAGTCCTTGTGCTTTACGCTGTAGGTTCACCAGTTTTTTTAGTTTAGCAAAATCCAGATTGCGATCGGCTGGTATAACAACGAGTGCTAGCCCTCGATCCATTTGCACAATTAGAGTTTTGGCGACGGAGCCAAGATCAACTTTAAGCGTCTGAGCCGTGTCAAAAGCGGTAAAGACCGTACGGTGCTGTAAAACTTTGTACTTGGCCTTATGCTCAATCAAGAATTTCTCAAGCCGTTTGGACAGCTGATTGCGTTGAGTCATGGGGTGAGTCGTTTTACATCACGCGGAAAAAGTACTGCCTCTTTAATGCTCTTAAGTCCGAGAATCATTTGGATCAAGCGCTCGGAACCCATTCCCCAGCCGCCATGTGGCGGCATCCCAAATTTAAAGACATTGAGATAGGGCTCCATCCCGGCCGCTGGGATGCCCTTCTTTTGCATGTTCTGCATGAGCTGCTTGTAGGTGTGGATACGCTGGCCACCAGTTACAACCTCCATACCGCCAAAAAGCAGGTCAAAACCGAGTGTCTCTCCTGGGGTCTCGGGATCTGGCATCGTGTAGAAGGGACGGGTGGCCCAGGGGTAGTGCGTTAAAAAAATAAAGTCTGAGCCAAACTCTTCTTTAGCGTAGCGTCCGGCCAGTCGTTCTCCCTCGGGATCGATATCTGTCTGACTCGGTACCGTATAATTATACTTTTTTTTGATGAGCTTTTTTATTTCTGCCAACTTGACCTGGGGGATCTTTTTTGGCACCTCTGGAACCTTTGCGCCGTAGAGGGCCAGCGCGGGTGCCGCCTCACGCGCGATTTGCTCAAAACTACGCTTGAGTATGCGGTTAAGCATGTCACTCACGTCAGTAAAACTGTCAATAAAACCCATCTCAGCATCGAGGCTGATGTACTCATTGACGTGCCGTGTCGTAAAGTGCGGCTCGGCTCTAAAAACCGGCCCAACCTCAAAGACCCGCTCAAATACCCCCACCATTATTTGCTTAT
>JAZDNR010000016.1:0-5594 GCA_043799475.1 Parcubacteria group bacterium | reverse complement strand
CCTCGGCCAGTTTGAACCCGTCGCTATTGTTACAAACCAGTTCAAGCCGTTTGCGGGTCTGCTCATTAGCCGCATCCGGACAAAGGTAACAAACCGAAGGCTTAGTGCCTCGGCCGACGCGCCCACGCAGTTGGTGCAGTTGCGCCAACCCAAAGCGGTCGGCACTCATAATGACCATGGCCGTAGCGTTAGGAATATCGATACCAACTTCAACAACAGGTGTGGCGGCCAAAACCTGCACAGCCCCCCGTCGGAAATCCTGCATCACCGCATTTTTCTCGGTCTCAGCGAGACGGCCGTGCAATAGGCCAATTTTAGTGTCCACTAATTTTTTTTGTAGTGCGGGTAGTTCCTCCGTAACCGCTTTGGCCTTGAGCAAAGTACTTGCCTCAATCAGGGGATAAAGAATAAAAACCTGTTCGGCCTGCTCGAGACGCTGCTTGATCTCGTCGAAGAGTTTATCAACTTGGGTGCGGACAATTATTTTAGTGGCAATCGGCGCTCGGCCGGGCGGTTTTTGGTCTAAAATACTTAGATCCAAGTCCCCGTACAAAGTCAGAGCCAACGAGCGCGGTATAGGTGTGGCGGTCATGGAGAGTAGATGCGGCAGATGGTTGGGCAGGCGTACTTTGGTTTTGAGTAATTGTCGTTGTTTGACACCAAAGCGGTGCTGTTCATCCACCACCACGAGTTGCAAACGTTTGAACAGTACACTGTCATTAAAAGCACTATGGGTAGCGACTGTCACGGGTAATTTGCCTGACTTTAGAGCAGCCAAAAAAGTGGCCCGGCTGACCGACCGGCCCTGACCAATCTCAATGCGCGGGCCGGCTAGCAATCCTACACCCACATTAAAGGGTGCTAATAAATTACGCAGAGTGGCGGCATGTTGTTCAGCCAAAATAACGGTGGGGGCTAATAAAACGGCTTGACCACCTACCCGAGCGGTCGCGAGGAGCGCCATGGCGGCCACTACGGTTTTACCGGAGCCGACATCGCCCTCGAGTAAGCGGTTCATTGGTCGCGGTCGGGCCATGTCCTGCAAGATTTGCCAGGCGGCTTTACGCTGCGCCTCGGTAAGTTTGTAAGGTAGCCTGCGCACAAATTCTTGGAGCAACTGGGGCTGAATCGGGACGGGTCGCGCTTGCACGTGGCTGAGGGCATGGCGCTCACGCAGGACGAACAAAGACAACAAAAAAAGTTCCTCAAAGGTCATGCGACGGCGCGCGGCGGCCAGTTCTTCCGCTGAGGAGGGAAAGTGTAATTGCTGTAAGGCCGCTCTCCGCTCAAGTAAGGCGTGACGCAGGCGAATATATGGCGGCAAAAGGTCAGGCATTTTGGCAGTGATAGCCAGTGCGTTTTTGATCCAGTAGCGCAGTTGTTTAGTCGTCAGTTTACCCGTCAGCGGATAAATCGGCTGGAGCGGGGCCGTTCCAAAAATAATTGAACGATCACGAATAACCTCTGGGCTCTCGAGTGTCAGGCGACCACGATAAGCCCGCACACGGCCCCGCAAAAAAATCACCTTACCGGGTAGATCCTGGGCCAAATAGGGCTGGTTGAACCAAACGACACTGATACTGCCGCTCTCGTCCGAGAGCAGCCCCTCTTGGATACTCAGGCGTTTGCGAAAACTACGGCGTGAGACTAACTCGGGGATTTGACCACACACCAGCACGGGTTCAGGGGTGGGGCGGGTCAGCGAGGCGATGGGTTGTGGCCGGCCGTAGCGCTCGTAGGTACGCGGTAAATGTTCCACCAGGTCTACCACGTTACGAATCCCTAAAGCGGCGAGATATTCGGCCGAACGCGGACCAACCCCGCGGACCCGTAGGACCGGATCAGTCGCACTTGCGCCGGGCCGCACTAATTTGAGCATCCCTCCAGTTTACACGCAGTTCTTATTTAGAAAACTACCCCCTTAAACGGCCAATAAATGGTCTATAGAATACCAATAATTGACTTACAGGATGGAACTATGTTTGCATGAGCCTTCCGTACATTCAAACGAGAAAGGGGACGATATCTTGACTCAAAAACCAACCCGCAAGAAAAAGCCAACTTCTCAAGAACAGATGAACGCAGCTTTGCGGCTGGCACGCAGCGAAGCACGTCTGGCAGGGTTTTTTCTGAGAATTTGTGCAGGACAGTTTGTCTACGGTTCCCTTATCAAGCACGAACTAAGGCTGCTTAAAGAGCATCTGGCTGAGGTTAAGCAGCTGCGTTGTCCAGAGAGTCTGATAGCTTACACGTGGCGTGTGGTAAGCGTAGAAGATTGGTTTGAACGGTCAGTGCTTGGTCAGGTTTGTGATGCTCTTAATTACTTCGAGGATGCCAAGGGTCTACATGATCAGGCCGAAGCCATCCAGGATAAGCGTGTACGGGCATCATTTGTAACGCTCGGTCACGACCTGATCAAGTCAGAGCGTCTGCGCACTGCCTTGCACGCCTTGTTGGCTGATATCACGTGTTCGCTCACGGACGAGGTTGTGGATGCTAGTCCGGTACGCGGCCAGTGATGTCGCGAGTCACTTGGTTTGAGCCGGTTTCCTCTACGGGGGACCGGCTTTTTCTTTGACGAATTTGACGAACTTTTTTTAAAAACTTGATCGCCTGGTTCATCTAGGCAAAAAAGAAAAGCCGCATTCCTCTTTGGGAACGCGGCTGACAGTTGCGGCTCACGATTAGTCACTAGCCGACATCGGTAACTGCCCGGAGCCTGGACAAACCTCCGAACTTTGCACCGCTCGGCGTTTGGTCGCAGTCCAGTGCGTCACCAGCACGAGTGCCTCTGGGTTAGCGCCTGGTGGCAGCTGTGCCCGCTCTTCCACCTTGCGATTTCGTAAGAACACCACCCGTGCGCAAACCGGACAGACTCCCTCGGTCTTGCCAAACAGCTTACGAAATCTCAGTCTCCGTCCGCGTCGTCTTCTCATTGAACTACCTTGGCGCCGCACCACTTGCAGCAGGGGTAATCGCGGTACGTATCGTCAGGACAAACACGTGCATCTTGCTGTATACCAGCGTGCTCCCCTTCACACAGAACGGCCTGCGCCTCTTCGAGCGAGCCCAAGCCTTGTCTCTTGAGTATCGCGGGGTCGAAGCTGGGGTTGCTCTCACCACACTTGATGCAGTGAGGATCCTCAGGATCTCGGTATTCACCGCACTTGCAGGTGTGCTCCGGATCGGGCCTCAGAGTCTCAGCGAACTTCTGTGTGACCTTAGTCGTGGCTTGGTCTAGTAATTTATCCAGTGGGCTCATGAGTATCGTCTCCTTTCGCTTTTTGTTCTCGCCTCTTTGTAAGAGCTCAAGCAGAACACTCGCAAAGAGGCAAGAAATGCCAAAGAACAAACGGTAAATTGTTGTGCATTTAGGTGCAATTGTCAATGCCCCCATCGCAGTGCTATGTTTTGAGAAATGAGCAGTCGTGAGCGCACCAAAATCAAAGCAATCATTGAGGCACTAAAGCCATACGGGCCGCAAAAAGTGATTCTGTTTGGCTCGTATGCGTGGGGTAAGCCTACTGCATCGAGCGATGTAGACCTTTTTATCATTAAAAGGTCAAAAAAACGCAAAATCGATCGTATGCTGGATGTGAGTCGTTTGCTCTATCTGTCACCGCTTCCAGTCGATGCACTTGTCTATACTCCGGAAGAAATAAAAAGAAGGCTGGTGATGGGCGATAAGTTCGTCACGCGAATAGTGCGCGAGGGTAAAGTGATTTATGAAAAAAAGCGATCAAGACGCGCTCGCACTTGAGTGGTTTGAGCGTGCCGATACTGACATTGAGCTGGCCATATCGCTTTTGCGGCGCAAGGAATTTCCGACTGCGACTGCATTTCATGCGCAACAAGGAGCAGAAAAATATCTCAAAGGCTTATTAGTTTGGCACGGGAAAGATATTAAAGATCAGTTCAAAATTCATAGCTTAGCCCGTTTATTTAAATTTGCCCTTGCCCTCGACCGGCGTCTATCTGAAGAGGCTCGCATCGCCGCCGTATCTTTGGATCGTTACTATGTCGACACGCGATACCCTGGGGATGTTGAAGAATATACAAGGGCCGACGTTGCATCAGCAGTTGCAGCTGCGGAGATCATCCGTGATGACATACTAAAACTTACCACTGCGCAATAACCGTAGGTGGCTGGCTGTACTGAGTTGGTGTGCCACGTAAGTAAAAGTTGGAACCCGTTGTTACGATCCTTAATAACTTTGGTAGCGATTTCCAAATAAAGAAAATGGCCGCCAGATCCCGAAGGAAATGACGGCCGAGTTTGTTGGTGAACTGTCTTTGTCGATCAGTTAAGAACGAGCCAGTCCTTGATGACGACTATACTAGTCACCATGGTGATGCTGCCGAAGTAAAGGACCAAACCGTAGAGAGAACCTCCAGGCTGGTTCATGAAGAAGTCCTTGAAGGTAAGGGCGCATCCGATTAGAAGTACGCCACAGAGCAGTAAGAACCATCCGACAAGCTTCTCTGTCATTGGTGTTTCTCCTTATCGCAGCAACTTGCCGACGTCGATCCGTGAGTTCCACTTCTCGACCCGGGTGATACCTGTCTTGAAGGCCTCCTTGAAGCTCTCATGGTACTTGGGTAACCACTCGTGTCTGATCCGGAGTTGTTCCATGCGAGATATCTTCTTGAGAGCCTCGAGGCCCTCTGGCCTGGGTTCATCGATCACACTGCGGAGAACCGCGGCCTCAGCGGTACCAAGGTGATTAGCTCTGATGAACATCTCGAGGTGCCCGCGGAATTGCTTGCGGTTCCGTTCCGCAACGTCTCGTTCGGTCTTGTCGTTGTTCATGTCCGAACCTCCTCGGGGTGAGGTTTATATGGGGTCATGTTTTTTCCCTTGAGAATGAGCATTCCGATCTGCTTAGTACCTCTGAATTGAGACACACATGAGAAGAGGGATCACTTTGAAAATGGTGTGAGTTCGTAGAGTGAACCAACCTATGAACAAGAGCTACTCCTTGACGAACCGCCTCATCCGCTCGGGGCGGATGTAGGCCAGCGTCTGCGGCTGCTCACGCGACTCCGGCTTGAGTCCAGACAGGTCGGCGACCTTCTTGCAGAACGCCGCGAAGTCTTGCGAGTCCGAGAAAGTGAACGGCACCTTGTGCATGCAATTGGCCCACAACATGCCCTGATCCTGCTCATTCAGCATGACCAGGCACTTATCGTAGGAGTCGGCTTCGTAGAACAGCGTGCGTCCCGGACGGATCCGGTCTGCTACCACTTCAATGAGCTCGGTGCGGGTGAGGAAGTACACAGCGTAAGTCCTCCGAGTCTGAATTGTGCTATCCATGGCCTCTTTCTCCCTTCAAGTTCGTTCTTGTCTTTCCGATTCGACTGCTCGAACCATTCGAGCACCGAAATAGAAAGGCAAGATATGTCAAAGAACAGCCGCGTATAATTGCATATTTTGCCCACTTTGTCAACAATTCGCGGCTCTCTTTCATTTAGTGTGGTGCAAAAGTAGGTAAGAACTAAAAAACGGTGCGCAGTTAAGCGACAATTAGGGTGTCAAACATCTAATGTCACTAACTACACACCGCTATGATCAAAAGTATCGCAGATTTCTTTAA
>JAZDNR010000083.1:0-6771 GCA_043799475.1 Parcubacteria group bacterium | reverse complement strand
GCCAAACTGCTGCAAGAGAGTTTCCTCGATAAGCTGACGATTTTGTCGCATCAAGATACGTTCACGATGAAAAGAGTACTCCACCACAAACCAGGCCTGTGTTTTAGTGACCCGCAAGAGCACTGCGCTCTTGAGCAAACTGCCGATACCAAGGTTTTTGCTGCGAACATTGGCTAGAGCCTGACTCCAGCCCGATAATAGTGTCCGCATAAACTCCTCATCCACTGGTTCGAGAGTATTTGCCAAAGTTGTTTGAGGTTTTTGTGTTTCTGGTTTTGCTGCCTCTACTGATTGAGGTGCGGCGACGCGGCGGGGCTTTGTCTGATCGTGACGAGTAGGCCCGCCCAGCAACGCTACAATCTCAAGCGAAGCTACTTCGAGAGGCAACAATGGCAAGGCGCTCAGACGTAGCTCCCCTACCGCACGATTGAGCAGAGTTACGGCACGCAAAACAACTCCTTGGGGCAGCTCTTCTGCTAATTTAAGAACATAAGCGCGCTGCTCAGAGGTAAGATGGGCTGCCGCCTGGTCAACTAACTTAACATCCAGGTAGCTCAGCATGATGAGCCGGAGGTATCGTACTAGCCCCTTAGCTAGGTGAACCGGGTCGTGGCCCGCCTGGTAGCTCTCCTGCAGTAAGGTCACGGCCTTATTTGCGTCACGCTGCGCTATCGCGGCAACCCACTGCTCGTATTGCTCTTGTGGGGGCAGGGCAAGCACCTCCCGCACTAGTTGCTCTGTTATACGAGTACCACCCGCGGCTGACGCAATCACATCAAGTAAACTTAACGCATCACGCGCGCCACCCTCCGCTAGAGCAGCAATCAGTTGCGCAGCAGAGACTTCGAGCACTAGCCCCTCGGCCTGAGCTACTGAATGGCAAATTTTTACTAAGTCTGTAGTTGTGAGTGTTCTAAAGGTGAACTGCTGAGCGCGAGACAAAATCGTTGCCGGGATCGAATGCAATTCTGTGGTCGCCAAAACAAAAATGGCATGTTCGGGCGGTTCCTCTAGTGTCTTGAGGAGGGCATTAAAGGCCTCTTTGGTGAGCATGTGGATCTCATCAATCAAGAAAACCTTTTTACGGCCGGCAGTCGGCGCAAAACGGACTCGCTCACGCAGTTCACGAATCTCGTCGATACCACGGTTAGAAGCGGCGTCGATCTCTAGTAAATCTAGCTCACGACCCTGGGCAGCGCGTTTGCAGGCCTCACAGGCATTGCACGGTTCTCCGGTAGAGAGTTTGCCGTTACGTACGGCTTGACAGTTAAGCGCACGCGCTAAGAGACGCGCTACCGTCGTTTTGCCGGTTCCACGCGGCCCTGCAAAGAGATAGGCATGCGCAATTCGATCCTGTACAAGGGCTTGTTGCAAGGTTTTGACTACTCGCCTTTGCCCAATAACGTCAACGAACCGTTGCGGGCGGTACTTGCGGTAGAGTGCCAGTGCCATAGGTAAGTTATCCTAGCGGGCTAACCGTTTTTTTAAAAGCCCAGGCGCGATTGATAAAGTAACTGGTGAACCCGACAAACCCAATTAACACGACCTTAATGGCAATGTCTTCGTGCCGTCCAAAGAATCGTTCCCCCTTGAGCATCAATCCAAGCGGCAGTCCAACTTCTTGGATAATGTAGCTTGCCGCCGCCACCACAAAAAATTTTGTGAACTCAGTATGGATGCGTTTACTGGAACGTATTTTAAAGGTGAAGTATTTGTGCCACAAAAAACTGTGCACCAAGCCTGCTAGTACACTGACGATGTTAGCCGGTATCAGCGAGACATCGGCCAGGCGTGTCAAACTCAAAAAAATGCCAAAATCAACCACCGCACTTAACACGCCGACTGAAACGTAGCGTGTCAGTTCCCAAAAAGTGTGTCGCGTCACTGTGGGCCCGGTTCTTCTCCGTTAGTCACGGGGATGGCGCGATTGTCTTCCGGTTTGTAGTGAGAGCGCACCTCAGACTCATTTTCCGACAAACGCTCCATTGATTCCCGTACCAAGTCGGGTATTTCTTGATCAGAAGTGGCTTTGATAATGTTCTCGATAGCAGCCCAACTAGCCGTGCCGGAGGCAGGTAAGAGCAAAGTAATTTCATCGCCCTGCACTCCCTTAAAGTAAGTCACCGAGGCCAACAAGACGCGGTATTGTTTAGTGCCTACTTGTACGCGGTACTCACCACGCTCGTCCCGGACTAGTTCACCTCGCACAGTTTTACGATCTACCGGACCAATTTGCTTATAGATAAAACTACCATCCTCAACGATAGTAAGTTTAAGCGTGTCACCTTCGACTAATTTGGATTTAGAGGCGTAATTGGCTGGGACAGGATAGATCTTACGGTCAGAGCCAATCATAGATTGTCCGTCAAAAACACCCTCAATGATTTGACGACTACTTCCCGGTCGTACAACAAACTCCCGACGAGCGCGCGGCTCCTCAACTGGCATTTCTCCCACACTCTCCAGCAAATGACGCGCGGTTGCCACCTTATCCTCCGCGTCGCGCAGAAGTTCATAGGCCATAGTCAATTTTTGAGAGTGCTCCATTAGGGCTGTGTTTGTCTTTGTTAGTTCAACCAGAATACCACATCGCCCGAGCGGCCCATCACAATTTGTCTACAAAAGACCGATCTTGCTGCGCGCTGCGATCTCTTGTTCAACAACAGCGCGATCGCGTCCGTATTTTAGGCGCGCTAATTGTTTGAGGGCCGCCGCCACTTTGGGACGTACCCGGCCCGCTTGAGTTATCTCCCAGGGTGCCGGGATCTGCAGGGAGAACGCCGGCAGAGGCGTTCTTTGCGTGGTGGCTTTAATGTAAGCCTGAGCAAACCCAAGATTAACAATGTCATTTGCGCTAAAGACCGGCTCGAACTCTTTCTCGAGCACCTCGGAATCTTGTGCCCCGACACGATAAGTTAACAACGTCCCGACGTTACCAAAAACCGCATCTCGAATCTCCTCCTTGACCTGTGTGATGAACTGGTGCGCCAAGATCAGGTTAAGCCGATATTTACGCGCTTCGCTTAAGATCGTGGGGATCGAGTCGGTCGTAAAGTTTTGAAACTCGTCGATATACAGATAAAAATCTGGTCGTTGTTCCTGCGCCATGTTGACACGCGAGAGAGCAGCCATTTGAATCTTGGCTACCAAAATCATACCAATGAGGTTGGAGTTAATGTCCCCCATCTCTCCCTTAGAGAGATTTGCTAAAAAGATTTTTTTACCGTCCATAATCTCCCTAAAATTAAAGCCACTCTTAGATTGTCCAATGATGTTACGCATCATACGGTTCTCCACAAAACGTCCAACCTTGCTAATTAAGTAGCCCAACATCTCAGATTTGTGAAAGTCAGAAGTCTTGGCCATTTCGTTCTCCCAAAAACTGCGCACCACTGGATCTTTGACTTTGGCGGCCTTGTAACGCTGAAAACGCTCGTCCGAGAACATACGAGGGATTTCAGCAATAGTGCCAGGTCTGTCTTTATCCTCCATGAGCGTCAGCATGACGTTACGCATGTTGTGTTCAAACATGGGCCCGATAATCTCCGGGGGGAACAGCTTGTAAAAAATGGCAATCATCTCTCCGACCACAAAATCTTTAAGATCTTCACTCTCAAACTCAAGCATGTTTAGTCCGACTGGCCGCTCTACGTCGCCTGGCTTAAAAACTATGACATCGTCAATGCGGTGCTTGGGAATAGTTTGTAAGATCTCCTCAACCGCGTCGCCATGCGGATCCAGATAGGCTACGCCCTCTCCTTCTTCGATATCCTCACGAATCATATTCTTGAGAAGAGTAGTCTTACCGGTGCCTGTTTTACCCACCATGTACATGTGGCGCCGACGATCCTCACGTGGCAGCATAAAGGCTCGTTTAACCCCCCTAAAAACGTTGTGTCCGATAAGGCGTCCCTCTTTGGGCAAACGCGCCGGAGCAGGGGCTGTGCGTGCCCCCACCCAGACAATGTTGGGCGTCTCTACAAAGCGCGAGTCCGGCAAGTGCATAAAACTACCCAGTTCTTCGCTCGAAAGCAGCAAGGATTCATGCGGGCTAAAAGTTCTAAAAGTCAGGGCCGTGAGTAGCGCGGCCTGTTCACGCTTACTCTTTGGCTCAACAGGTACAAAAGCGTTGAGATTAGGTGCGGCAAATTGCTCAAAGGCCGCTAATAAATTACGTACATGCATGGCCGCCGCCTCTTTTTTAGGAGAACTGGCGACTATGCGCACATTTGTATCAAAGCCGACTTTTGTCGACTTGGCGCTGACGAGCTTAAGCGACTCCTCCACTAAGGGCGTGAGAGGGCGCTGACCACGCTTGGCTCGTTCTTGCACCGATTCAAAGAGTCCTCCAAATGACTCGCGCAGTCTTGAGCCGGCAATTGCTTGTTTACCTTCCTGAATTTTTTTAGCCAGAGATTGTACTCTTTTTTGCCAACCGGGCCGGGCTGGCTTAAAGAGAATTTGAACTATTGCTCCTTCTCCTCGATCAACTTTTGAGAGTGCGTTGGTGAGCAGATTGAGCGGGTCACTCTCAATTTGCTGATAAGTTCTCAGCGGCCAGACATAGCCCTTGCGCGCCTTGAGACGCGCAACTACAGCATGTCCTACGCGGGGTATAAAAATGTTGTACTCCTCAGCCGGTTCGACCACTGCCTGTGGGTAAACCGCCTGCAGCTGCTTCTCGAGTAGGTCCGCGATAACGGTTGGTACCGCCATGTAAAATGAGATTTCGTCATGCTGCACAACAATCTCGAAGGTGATGTGTTCAACCCCTTTTAGGGCACCGCGTCGCTCGCGAGCCGTTGCGGCAACACTGGCTAAAAATTGCTCAATGACCGAGATGGCCTCGCGTTCGACCTGCTGGTAGTCCTGGGTTGCTTGCTCCTCTTTTAGACTCGCTTTAGGTAGCATGACTCGGTAGAGCTGAATGCCAAGCGCGCGGCGCAGACGTTGCTGTTCACCCACATAATCTGAGAGCCACCAGGCCAGCGTGATTACAAACCCTCCCCCAGCTATCAAGGTGCTAACAAAAAAAACACTCTGCCAAAAAGTCACCTCTGCTCCTTTGCTCCTTGGATAAGTCGATCGTGGAACTCATCCAAGAGGTGCGCCCCACCTGGTTCGGGCGCAAGCGCGCGTAATAATCGCACTACTTTTTCGAATCCACCCCGGTTTTTTGTTGCCAGTTCAATAAGAGCTCTAATCGCGCGTTTTGGCTCCATAGCGAGTAATCCCTGGCTAGTTAGGTCCGGTTGTTCCACTTTGCTAAGACTGGGGCGCTCCTGAGGTTGAGGAGGGACAGGCGCACTTTTTGCTTGCTCAGCCGCAAACTCAGCCAGCTCATGCTGTTGAACCGATCGCTCACGTAGTTCGGCCAGACGCGCCGCGGCCTCGTGCTCTTTAAGCGCTCGCAGCCCTTCTAAATGCCGTTCGAGCTCTTCGATTTTGGCCTCGGTTGTCAAAACGCGTAACGTTTCGACCCGGGGCCTAATTTGTTCAGGTCTGCTGGGGCTGTTTTCGTCTACGGATGTCATGTCGGTAGTATGCCACGTCGTAGCTTGCTCCGGATCATACACTCCTCCACAATAGGGCCAAAGGAGAACCTAGTGCTAAAAAACGACGTACAATCACTAACCACGCCAGGATTACGTTGGATCGACATTGAGGATCCAGATGAACGTACACTGGCAAAGCTGCAACGCACCTACAGGTTCTCTAAGACTAACCTGGATGATATCCAGAGCCCGGCGCAACGACCTAAACTTGACGTCCAGGAGGATTACATTTTTTTGGTATTTAGATTCCCCTTACGCGGTCGGGGGCGGCGCGCCAGAGCGACGGAACTCGACGTCGTCTTGGGTGCCGATACTCTTTTGACTTTCCATAGTGCCGATTTACACCAGTTACGCAGTTTACAGTCAGATGCGCGGCTCTTTAAGCGCCGCCGCCTAGAGCTGTTCTCCCGGGGACCCGCGCATTTACTAGCCGAGATTTTGGATCAGCTCTACCAACAAACCTACGGTTTATCTGATGAGATCGCTAAGCAGCTCGACCAGCTCGAGGTACGGGTGTTTGACCCGCGCGCCGACCACGGCAAAACGATCAACTGGATTGCGCAACTGCGACGCCGTCTGATTGACTATGAAAAAATTACCAAACCGCAAGCGAGTTTTTTACAGTATGTCTTGAGTAGTTCTGGTAAGTTTATCCCACAAACTGAGTATTCCCGTTACCGTGCCTTGATGGACACTGCCGAAGCCCAGTGGGAGTTGTTTGAAACCTCGATCAATACACTTAATGGCTTAGCTCAAAGTACTGATTCTCTAACTTCGCATCGTTTCAATCAGACGGTGCGACTGCTCACCACCATCTCAGTAATTTTTTTGCCGGCCTCATTTGTATTGAGCATCCTCAGCAATGACACACCGGGTTCGCCCTTACGTCAGATCGCTGGAGCTTTTGTAATCGTAATGGCCATACTACTTACGGTCCAACTTAGCTTTGTCTGGTTTTTGCACAAACGCCGCGTGCTTTAGTACTCGTGTATAGTTGAATGGTGCTCAAACTTTTCAACACACTCACCCGCAAGACAAGTATTCTGAGGCCCGCTAAGCCACCTCTCGTGACGATCTATTCCTGTGGCCCGACGGTCTACACTTATCCGCACATCGGTAATATGCGTAAGTACATCGCTGACGATGTTTTGGTGCGTGCGCTTATCTACCGACACTTTTCTGTCAAACGCCTGGTGAACATCACTGATGTCGGACA
>JAZDNR010000087.1:0-2044 GCA_043799475.1 Parcubacteria group bacterium | reverse complement strand
AAGCCGATCGCTCTAACACGGCGCTCAAGCTGCCGGCGCCGGAAGCTCACGGCGCCAGCATGTGACGCCCTCTCGGGCGCCGCAGCTTAGCGCCATACCGTTAGCCCGGATTTCTCACACCAACCATTGAAAAAGGCCACCTTTGTTGGTATAAGTTTTTTAACAACAAAAACATATCCCAAACAAAAAAGGTGGCCTTATGAAAACAGAGTGTATCCAAGAAGAGTTTCAATTTCAAGGACTAGGTTCCCGAAAAGTTGTCTCCAAATTCGACGGTGGGGCGATGACCTCCGATGCGGGAGCGTTGCTTTTGAGAGAGACAGAGGCTTTTTCCGGGGTTATTCGTCAGTTCGCCGCATGTTTTACGGATTATCGGGAACCTGATTTTATTGAACATACGGTCGAACAATTATTGGCTCAGCGGGTGTATGCTCTGGCGCTGGGTTATGAAGATTTGAACGATCATGACAAGCTGCGATTCGATCAGATGCTGGCTGTTGCGGTAGGAAAAGCAGATCCCACAGGAGAGGACCGTAAGCTCAAGCGTGACAAAGGAAAGCCTTTAGCGGGCAAGAGCACGCTGAATCGTCTGGAGTTAACAAAGGCACAACTGGATCCAACGAACCGATATCAGAAGATTGTGGCGCGTAATGATCAGGTCGAACGTTTTTTTATAGATATTTTTCTACAGTCTTATGACCGGGTTCCCGACCGGATCGTGCTGGATGTAGATGCGACAGATGATCCGTTGTACGGGGACCAGATGGGGAAGTTTTTTCACGGCTACTACAGTCACTACTGTTACCTGCCTCTTTATATATTCTGTGGTGATCATTTGCTTTGCGCGTGTCTTCGTGAATCGAACATTGACGGTGCCTCAGGGGCGGTGGCGCATCTGGAACGGATTGTAACTCAGATCCGGGAGTGTTGGCCTGCGGTAGAAATCGTCATTCGTGGCGACAGCGGTTTTTGTCGTGAGGAGATCATGGCGTGGTGCGAGGCTAAAGAGAACCGAGTGGATTATATCTTAGGTCTTGCCAAGAACTCCCGGCTAAAAGAGATATTGGCCGAGGCTCTGCAAGAGGCCGCGGCGTTATACGAAGAGACGGGCGAGGCTTCACGGGTTTTCGAGGATTTTACGTACCAGACGCTCAAGAGTTGGAGCCGTGAGCGGCGCGTGATCGGCAAAGCGGAGCATCTTTCAAAAGGCAGCAATCCTCGGTTTGTGGTGACGTCGCTCTCTCCAGAAGAGGTGGATGCACGAACACTCTACGAGAAAGAGTATTGTGCACGAGGAAACATGGAGAACCGGATCAAGGAGCAGCAGCTGGACCTGTTTGCCGATCGAACCAGCACGCATTGGATGCGTTCGAATCAATTGCGGTTGTGGCTTTCTTCCGTTGCTTACACCTTGGTCAATCGACTACGCCATGTGGGTTTGAAAGGAACCGGTATGGCTCGGGCACAATGCGGAACTATCCGCGAAAAGCTGTTCAAGATCGGGGCCCATGTGATGGTGAGTGTTCGGCGTGTGAAGGTTGCCATGGCCAGTGGGTGTCCTTACCAGGGGATTTTTTCTGTGATCTGTCGCAATCTTCAAGCTGCCCAATCGACACGCACAATGATCCCGCTACGCTGTTAAAGGTGAAACGAGCAACGTCGAGAAAGTAAAACAACCAACCGTAATGGCGGACCCTTTGGTGAGTATGGGCCGAGAACTGTCCCAAAGCTGCGTATTTGCAATTTATAGAAGTCTCTCGAAGCAAATTCCTCGTGTACTTAACTTACGAGAGCAATTAAAAACCAGAATCAACCTATGCCGACTGAAAATCATGTAAATAAGCAACTAAATTCTCGGGGTGTGAGAAATGCGGGCTAGCCACAGTTTTGTATGGCAGGTGGTGTGATGATGCAAGTGGCTGCTTCGAATCTACCAGCCACAGATTATACACTAAATAGTTACTAAAATAAAGCTATATTTTAACTTGTTAGTTCACGGACAGGTACGCTGTTATTCGGCCTCTTGCTCTTCCACTGCCGGTGG
>JAZDNR010000039.1:0-7591 GCA_043799475.1 Parcubacteria group bacterium | reverse complement strand
GTTCTGGCTTAGACTTTAAGTTATTTGATCGTGTTTATGACATCCTCTCTCAGGAGTTTGTTGACCAGCCCGTCGACAAAAAACAACTCGAGTTCGGGATGATTCGCGGTTTGGTCGCAGGGCTAGGTGACCTCAACTCTAACTTTATGGATCCCGACGAAACTAAGGCTTTTCAGGAAAACCTTTCGGGTGAATTTGAGGGGATCGGCATTGAAATTGCTATTAAGAACGAGCAGCTCACGGTTGTGGCACCACTACCGGGTTCTCCGGCAGAACTAGCTGGCATAGAGGCTGGTGACGTGTTGGTACAGATTAACGAGACCGCCGCCTCATCGTTAACGCTGGACCAAGCGGTTCAGCTTATACGCGGGCCTAAAGGCAGCGAAGTAACACTGCTGGTGACGCGCCATGGCAAGTTTGAAACGCGTGAATTTAAAATCGTTCGCGATACAATCTCAATTGAGAGCGCCACCTCAGAAATTCGCGAGGATGGCATTGGGGTTATTAAAATCGCGCGTTTTGGAGAAGATACTTACGAAAAAGTTAGTGGCTTTGCGCAAAAGATGCTCGAATCCAAAGTGGCTGGGATTGTTCTTGACCTGCGTGACAACCCCGGAGGATTTTTGCAGGCTTCTGTGGACGTCGCTAGTTTGTTTATCCCGGAAGGTACGATTGTGAGTGAGGAGTATGGCAACAACAGCCAAAAAGAATACAAAGCCAATGGTAATGCTTTGATCAAAGATATTCCGCTAGTAGTACTCATTAATGAGGGCAGTGCCTCTGCCTCTGAGATTGTGGCCGGGGCTCTACAGGATTATGGTCGGGCCAAACTGGTTGGCAATAAATCTTTTGGCAAGGGAACGGTTCAAAAATTGGAAACCCTTGAACAAAATACTAGTCTGCGATTAACGATTGCTCGCTACGTACTGCCTAAAGGTCGCAAAATTGATCACGTTGGAATCGATCCTGATGTTGAGGTAGACATACCAAACGGCGACCAAGAAAACAAAGACGACCCGCAACTCGATAAGGCACTTGAACTCCTAGGACAAGCACGCTAGAATCGCTTAGTATGGCTAAAAAACCAGTCGCGGTACTACTGCGTAAGGATGTCAAAGGTCTCGGCAAGAGCGGGGAGCTGGTACGTGTTTCACCGGGATATGTACGCAACTTTTTAGTCCCCACGGGAGCCGGCCTAATTGCAACTACGGGGCTAATTGCTGCCCACCAGGCTGCTCTTGCACGTCAACGTCAGGAGAACATTCAAACGCATACTTCCGCGCAAAAGACTGCAAAAAACCTTTCAAATAAAATACTGACGTTGCGAGTCAAAGCTGGGCAAAAAGGTAAATTGTTTGGGTCCGTGACACGCGCAGAAATTGTTCAGGCACTTGAAAATCAACTCGGTTTAAAAGTTGAACCAAAACAGCTGCTTCTTGATCAGCCCCTTAAGAAGCTTGGTAAACACAATATCACCATTAGGCTAGCCTCAAGCGTGGATGCCGCGCTAAGCGTTCAGATTTTGAGCGCGAAAAGCTAGCTTTTTTTAGTTTGACCGATCACCTGGACACGAGTGCGCGGATGGAGTCTACCGTCAAATCCCAAGTGCCGAATATGTTTATAGCCGACACTGCCCGGTAATGCTGCATGTAAAGTATGATCTTTACCGGTTAGTACATTTTTGCCAGCCAAGTAGCGTGTCCCGCGTTGACGCACAATAATGTCACCAGTCTTAACCAGTTCTCCTCCAAAGACTTTGACACCCAGCCTTTGCGACTGGCTATCATGTACGTTTGAGGTACTACCGGCAGCTTTTTTATGGGCCATGACTAGAGTTTAGTGGAGTTTAGATAGTATAAGGATTTCTCGAGCAACAACTTGATCTGGACGCTCATAAATCAGAGTGCCGCGCGAACTCAGTTCTACTTGCTTGGCAAAGAGGGGAGGCAGCGGGGCTTGTAGACGGTACCCCAAGTTCTCAAGTTCGTCAAGAAGTGCGACCCGCACGGGTTCATTGTATTGAGGTGTTCTGGCCACCTTTAGTACCGGAAGAACAAGCACAAAACGCCCCTCGGGCTTGAGAGCATCACGTTGGTGAATCAATACTTGGCGCCAAAGCACTAAAATACTTTGTGCGGTATGGGCCGCTTCGGTACGGGAGAACGGTCGTGTCTGGGGCGGTCCGAGCAGGCCCTCAGTAACAAAGGCCGCTACAGTGGCTTTAGGGTACAAAACCTCTTGTGCTTTGGCGATTTGTAATTGAGCTTGGCCCGTGTGGTAGTTACTGCTAAGCCACATCAAGTTTTTGCGCGTCCGTTCTACCTGATCAGACGCACTATCAGACCCTACGACTTGATATCCCATGAGCAGCGCCTCCTGTAAGACGGTTCCAATGCCGCAAAACGGATCAACAATTAGTGCTCCTTTAGGCTGACGCGCCAAATTAAGCATTATCTGGGCAAGTTTTGGCGGTAACGAACCTGCTTTAGGATTGCGCTCGGGCCGACCGTAGTCTCTATTTGAGTAAGAGGCAAAGTCCTGTACAGCCAGCGTGTGTGCTCTTAGCACCTCGTGCTGCGATAATGCGATGAGCAGTTCGGTTCCATTCGAGTCGAGTAAACCGTTACCACGTACTACTACGCTTGAGAGCGCCAGCGAAGCTCCGCGCGGCTCAACAAAACGGGCGGATCTTTTGCGGCTCTTGAGATAACGTTTTATATCCAAGCCAAAATCGTGTACCGAGCGCGCTAACGTAGCGTCCGCCACTCCTGCATACAGGGAGACCCCAAAAGTCCAGCGCCCTTTGCTGTGTTTTGAATAACGGCTCACTGTCATATCGGGTTTAAGCAATTCAGCAAGAGAGCTACGACTATCCCCAGAGCGAGGCATTAGTTCGTCGACCACGCCGATTTTCACTGTGCCACCTAGACGCGAGAGCCATTTGCTTAGGTCCTGCTCGCTAGATGAAGTTACCAAAATTGTATTTGAGGTAAATAGACGTGCTTCGTAACGCACCCGCTCCAGGGCCAAGACTGACAAGAGTTCAGCTAAACCAAGGCTAGGTTGACGGCCGAGTACAAAAAGCCAGCGTTTCATGTTTTTTTAAGCTTGTAATGGCAGATTGCGTACATGCACGTAAAAACTAACACACTCCTGCAGATCGTCGAGTTAGGCGGCCTACTTGTGGCCGGTTTTAGCGCAGGCTATTTATGGCCCAAAGCGGGGCCGCCAGTGTCGGTTTCTCGCACTCCAGCACAGGCTGAACTAGTCCTCACTTATACGGGTGGGCAACTTAGTGGTACTGCCCCAGACCAAACAACGCTTACGATCGACAAAGATGTGATACGTCAGGGTGAACCCTTTGAAGCCGCAAATGCCGCAACCCTACAGTGGTGGAGTGACGCATGGGCGGTAAAACTTAACACAATCGTTGGGCCTGAATCCTCACAAGTAAATGTAGAAGAGTCCGACGCTCCAAAGCAAAATTTTGTGGCGAGTTCATCCGGAACAAAATACCACCCTATTGAAGGTTGCAGTTTTGCGGACCGCATCAAGCCAGAAAATAAAATCTACTTTTCAACCGAACAGGAAGCCCAAGCTGCCGGATATGAGCCTTCGAGTTGTTTTACGCGCTAATAAGTACGGGCGCGCAACTTAGCTAAAACGTGATCCAGTTGGGCACGCGCCTCCTTAAGTTCGAGCATCGGTAGTTCTCCATGTTTAAGAAGATTTATGAGTCGCTCGCGCTCAGCTTCTGCCCTGTGAACATCAATCGACTCCACCGGGACCGCTTCTCCCACCAAAATGGTCACTTTATTTGCTTTGACTTCGATCGAGCCGCTTGAACAAACCAGACGATACTCACGAGTTTTTGTTTTGTAACGCAAAAGACCGGGGGAGACCACGCTTAATAAGGGAATGTGCCCCGGGAGAACGCCGACTTGGCCATCAGGGGTGGTAACGTTCACCATGCTGGCTGGTCCGTCGATAACAACTTTAGCAATAGTGACAATACGTAAGCGCAGTTCTGGCACGACTACTTTTTAACCTCCTCAATATTGCCCTTGAGGTAAAAAGCTTCCTCGGGTAGATCGTCATACTTACCGGCCAAAATCGCGGCAAAGCCTTTAACCGTTTCTTGACGAGTAACGTATTTGCCGGTTTGACCGGTAAAAACCTCGGCTACCGAAAAAGGTTGTGATAAAAAACGTTGCATCTTGCGGGCACGCGCCACAGTTACTTTGTCATCGGCCGAGAGTTCTTCGATACCAAGAATGGCAATAATATCCTGCAGTTCCTTGTAGCGCTGTAAAATGCGCTGCACTTCGCGAGCTACGCGGTAGTGTTCCTCGCCGACTATTGCGGCGTCAAGCACTGTTGAACTAGAGTCCAGTGGATCAACCGCTGGGTAAATGCCAAGCTCGGCCAGTGGCCTTGATAGCACAACGGTAGAGTCTAAGTGGGAGAACGTTGTAGCCGGTGCCGGGTCAGTTAAATCGTCGGCCGGCACATAGACCGCCTGCACAGAAGTAATCGAACCGTTTTTAGTTGAAGTAATACGTTCTTGGAGATCACCCATCTCTTTAGCAAGGGTCGGTTGGTAACCCACGGCTGAGGGCAAGCGGCCAAGTAAGGCTGATACCTCAGAACCTGCCTGGGTGAACCGAAAAATGTTGTCGACAAACAATAAGACATCTTTCTTTGCGTCGTCCCTAAAGTATTCTGCCATGGTAAGACCCGCCAGAGCCACTCTAAAACGGGCGCCGGGTGGTTCATTCATCTGGCCAAACACCAGGGCCGTGTTTTTGAGAACACCGGATTCTTTCATTTCTGTGTACAAGTCGTTACCCTCGCGGGAACGTTCACCCACCCCCGCAAAAACAGAATAACCAGCATGTTTTGTGGCGATGTTATGAATCAACTCCTGAATAAGCACGGTTTTACCAACGCCCGCACCACCAAATAGTCCGGTTTTTCCTCCTTTAACAAAGGGGCAAATGAGGTCAATAACCTTTATTCCAGTTTCGAACAACTCAACCTTAGTTGCTTGCTCTTTAAAAGCCGGTGCGCTGCGATGGATCGAGCGAAGTGTGGACTTGTGGGGTGCTTTTTGGCCATCAATCGGCTCTCCCAGAACGTTAAACATTCTGCCGAGCACTGCTGGGCCAACCGGCACTTCTATTGGTTTTCCAGTGCTATTTACGCTGGTACCGCGTGCCAAACCATCGGTGCTCCCCATGGCTACGGCTCGCACGCGGCGCCCACCAAGATGTTGCTGTGTCTCTAAAACCAGTATATTCTTGCCGACCGACGTCGTAAGAGCGGCATTAATCGGCGGCAGTTCATCTTTAAATTCTACATCAACAACTGGTCCAATAACTTGAGTAACGATTCCTGGTGTGTTGGGCATAGTAGTTTAGTTAACTTCTTGAGCAGCTACGCCAGCCGATATTTCAGCCAATGCTGAGGTTATCGAATCCTGACGCAGTTTATTATATGTTTGGGTTAGTTCGGCCATAAGATCAGTCGCATTATCATGGGCGTTTTGCATAGCCACCATCCGAGCGGAATGTTCTGAGGCTTCCGCCTCGAGCAGAGCATGATATATCAGCATGCTTACTAGTTCTGGAACAAGTTGATCCAGGATCGTAGCGGGAGATGGCTCCAGTTCATAGTCAGCCGCATTAAATGCGACAGGTTGTTCAAGAAGTTCACGAGGAAGTTCTTCTACATCAATAATCTTTTCTAGGGTGATGGGCAAAATTCCGCGAACAAAAGGCCGTTGCTGCAGAGTATTAATAAATTGTGTATAGGCAACCACAATTTTGTCATAAGGACCGTTCAAATAGTGTCGCACTAGTTCATCGCGAACTTGTCCTGCCAATCGCACGTCAACCGGCCCATTGCGTCGAGAAGATACTAGGACATAGCCCGAGCTACGGATAAAGTTTTCCGCTTTGAGACCAATCGCAATAAACTCTGTAGTCCTTTTTTTCTCGGTTGATTGTTTAGTTACCAAATCAACAATTTTGCGCATTAGATTGCCGGCCAAACTGCCAGTTAAACCACGATCCGGAGAGATTAGTACTACAAGCTGTCGGTATGTGTTCTTCTTTTTAAGAAGAGCGTGTCGCACGCTGGTTAGACCGGACAAACGACGCAAGAGTGAGAGGGACTCTTCGGCAAAGGGACGACTTGCTAAGGTGCGAGCCTGAGACTTGCGCATTTTAACCGCTGATACTGTTTGCAGCGCCTTAGTAATTTTTTGGGTACTTGTGACAGAGCGGATCCGTCGTTTGATGTCTCGCGCGTTACTACCAGCCATGGCTACTCAAACTTAGTGTCCTTAAGAAATGAAGCAATGGCGCGATCAAGTTGTGGCTTAAGTGTATCAGTCAACTCTGCTCTCTTTTCTATCTCCTTAATTACATCAGGTCGAGAGGCTTGCATGTGTCGTAAAAGTTGTTCCTCCGCATTTTTAATCTGATTGACGGGCACCTTATCAAAAGCACCAGTGGTCGCAGCGTAAAGCGATACGGCAATTTGCCAAACTGCCTGAGGTTGCTCTTGGGGTTGTTTGAGAACTTCGGTTAAGCGCTGTCCGCGGGCAAGCCGTTGTTGCGTTTCCGCATCTAGTTCAGCCCCAAACTGGGCAAAGGCGGCCAGTTCTCTATATTGAGCCAAATCTAAGCGCAATTTTCCTGAGATGGCTTTAATGATTTTTGTTTGCGCCTTGCTACCAACCCGTGACACAGAAAGGCCGATGTTCAGCGCTGGTCGGATACCGGCATTAAACAAATCTGATTCCAAAAAAATCTGTCCATCAGTAATCGAAATTACATTAGTTGGCACGTAAGCAGTTAAATCACCCGCCTGTGTCTCAATAATCGGTAAAGCAGTAATTGAGCCTCCGCCTGCGGTCTGGTTTCGTTTAGCGGCCCGCTCTAATAAACGAGAGTGTAAGTAAAAGACATCGCCTGGGTATGCTTCGCGCCCGGGGGGACGTCTTAGTAGCAATGAAATTTGGCGATAGGCTTGGGCATGCTTTGAGAGATCATCATAAATTACAAGGGCATCTTTACCCTCGTACATAAAACCCTCGGCCATGGCGGTTCCGGCGTAGGGGGCCAAGTAGGCTAGTGCCGTAGAACCCGAGGCGGGAGCATTTACTACAATAGTATGGTCCAGAGCTCTGTGCTTGCGCAATGTTTCGACTAATCGCGCTACTTTTGCCTCCTTTTGCCCGATTGCCACGTACACACAGGTTAGATTCTTGCCACGCTGATTAATTATCGTATCGATAGCCAGGCTGGTCTTGCCGGTCTGACGATCGCCAATGAGCAGCTCGCGCTGCCCGCGGCCAATGGGGATCAGGGCATCGATGGCTTTAATGCCAGTCTGAACGGGTGTTGAGACGGACTCACGCTCGATCACGCCAGGGGCAATATGTTCAACTGGCAAGCGTTTAGTAGCTTTAATAGGACCCAAACCGTCGAGAGGTTCTCCTAAAGGCGTAACGACGCGACCTAGCAACCCGGGACCAATTGGCACATCCAAAATGCGGCCGGTCGATTTAACGGTACTTCCTTCG
>JAZDNR010000032.1:0-3129 GCA_043799475.1 Parcubacteria group bacterium | reverse complement strand
TAAAATTTTGTTTAGAGCGGAGTGAACTGCTAGTCTAAACAGCGCGGCAGCGCAGGCGGATTTGGGCTCAAGCAAAAGGCTCGCCCCAAAAACAAATGGAAATTCTCATAGGTGTTCTCGGATTGGCTATTGGCGTTGGGGCTGGCTATCTAGTCCGACAACAACTAGCTTCTAAAAAAGCGGCGGGGGCTGAACAGCAGGCCCACAAAGTT
The DNA here is from genome assembly GCA_043799475.1 of Parcubacteria group bacterium. GTDB lineage: Bacteria > Patescibacteriota > JAUYIX01 > JAUYIX01 > JAUYIX01 > JAUYIX01. Next base: position 2,917 of record JAZDNR010000032.1, on the reverse strand, counting down.
TTGTCCGCCGCCAAAGAGCAGGAACAAAAACTACTGCTTGAGGCCAAAGAGCGTTCTCTTAAGTTAATCGAAGAAGCCAAGCAGGAGGAAAAACTGCGCCGCGATAAGATCACTCAGCTCGAGGAGCGTCTCGAAAAACGTGAGTCGGCGCTCGAGCAAAAAATCGAGGCCGCCGATAAGGAACGCCAAGACTTGACTGCCCAAAAAAAGCGCCTTGACGAACTACACGATAAGCTCCTCGGCGAGCAAACAACTGCGCTCGCAAAAGTTGACCAGGTCAAACAGCAACAGCTTGAGCGACTGGAAAAAATCGCCTCACTGCCCAAAGACCGCGCCGAGCAACTGGTCCTCGAGCTGACTGAGTCTCGCATCAAGGATCAAGTCATGCGCGCCCTCAAGCGCGCCGAAAACTACTACGAGCAAGAAAAAGAGCGCCTGGCCAAACGCATTATCGCTATGGCCATCTGGCGCATGGCCAGCGAAGTCACCACCGAGCACTCCACCAGCACCATTCAGCTACCCAATGAGGAGATGAAGGGCCGTATCATTGGTCGCGAAGGTCGCAACATTAAACACTTGGAGAACCTCACGGGCGTAGAGCTACTAGTTGACGAAACACCGGGCGCCATTGTGATCTCTGGGTTCTCCGCCATTAGACGTTACGTCGCCAAGCTCGCCATAGAAAAACTTATGGCCGACGGTCGCATCCATCCCGGCCACATCGAGTCGGCGGTAAAAAGCGCCAAACAAGATGTCGAAAAACGTATCAAAGAGGCGGGGCAAGCCGCACTCAACGAGGTCGGTATGGGCAATGTTCATCCTAAGCTGGCTGAGGTGGCCGGACGACTGCTTTTTAGAACTAGTTATGGTCAAAATCAGCTCAAGCATGCCGTAGAGGTGGCGCACTTGGCGCGACTGATGGCGACGGAGTTGGGAGCCGACGTCCAGGTCTGTACTCAGGCCGGCTTTTTGCACGACATTGGTAAGGCTATCGACCACGAAGTCCAGGGGACACACATTGAGATTGGTTATCAATTGATGCGTAAGTTTGGCTTTTCTGAGGCGGTGGTTGCGGCCGCGGGTGCTCATGCTCAAAACCACGAGTCCAAGACTCCCGAAGAGTGGATCGTGGCGGCGGCTGATGCTATCTCAGCGGCCCGTCCAGGGGCTCGTCGCAATACCACTGAGGAATACATCAAACGTGTGACAGAGCTGGAGAACTTAGCTAAAGCTTTTGAGGGAGTAGATCAGGTCTACGCCATCGAAGCCGGACGTGAGGTGCGAGTCATGGTCAAACCAGACTTGATCGACGATCTCAAGGCCAAGAAGCTGGCCCACGCCATCTCGGACAAGATCGAGCAAGAGCTGACCTACCCGGGTGAGATCAAAGTGAGCGTCATTCGCGAGATTCGGGCCGTTGACTACGCGCGCTAGTTATTAGTTAGTATGACCATCCTCTTTATCGGTGACATTGTCGGCAAGCCCGGACGAGCCGCTGTTGCAAAAGTGCTTCCGGGTTTGCGCGACAAGTACAAGGTGGATCTCGTCATCGCTAACGGGGAGAACCTCGCCCACGGCCGTGGCGCTACGCCCGAGACGATTAATGAGTTGATTGCCAGTGGTGTCGATTTTATGACAAGCGGCAACCACTGGGCCGATCAAAAAGAAATGCTCGAGCTCGCGGACGACAAAGACGTGCCGTTTATCCGACCGGCTAACTACCCACCCGGGGTCCCGGGACGCGGTTGGCAGCTTGTGCCAGTGCGCACTAAAAAAGTTTTAGTGATCAACCTCATGGGTCGCGTTTTTTTGCATGGCGATCTAGACGATCCTTTTCGTAAACTCGACCAGATCTTAGAGGAGAATGCCGCTGCTAAACCCGACGCCATTATTGTTGACTTTCATGCCGAGGCTACTTCAGAGGCGGTTGCTTTTGGTTTTTTTGCGGATGGTCGTGTGACCGCCTGTCTTGGAACGCACTCGCATGTACCAACCGACGACGCCTGGGTTTTGCCCAAGGGCACGGGACATGTGACGGATGTCGGCATGGTCGGTCCACGTGATTCAGTGCTTGGCCTCGAGAAAACCGAGATCATCAAACATTTTTTGACCCAGCTGCCTTTTAAAACGGTCATCCCCGACTCTCCCGAGGTGTGCTTTGACTACGCTCTGGTTCATACTGATACCAAACGTAAGGGCGCAAACGACGTCGCGCTCTGCAGCAGCCTCACGCGCCATACTGAGATCGTGACGTTGGGCTAGCTTAGGCTAGCGCCACAAGGGCTATTCAAAGCCAAAAAGTGTGCTATTGTACTGGCGGTTCACCTTTAAACGCATCGACATGAATAAAAAAGAACTCATCGACGCCATTGTCCTCAAGCTCAACGGCAATCGCAAAGAGATCAGCGACACGCTCGATACTATGGAGAGTATCGTGATGGATCAGCTCAAGAGCGGTAATGAGGTCAGCTTAACGGGGTTTGGGATTTTCCATGTGGCCGTACGTAAGGCGCGCGCCGGGGTGAACCCCCGTAACCCGCAGCAAAAAATTCAGATCCCCGAGGTAAAAGTGCCCAAGTTTCGCCCGGGCAAGACTCTCAAAGAGGCCGTCCGTTAGCTAAAAATCAAGCGGCTGTTTTAGCGGTTATTTTGCGGTTATTTTACAAGAAGGAGTAGCCCCGCGCCGGCAGCAATAATGCCGACCCATTGACGTGGCTCGAGCCGTTCACCCAGAAGCGAAACGGCGATTAGTGTGGTGACCAAAAAACTGAGACCACGTAGTGTCGATGCCACACTAATTTGCCCCGACTGTGACGAGATCACATAGGCTACAAAAGCCCCGGCCGCAACCGCCCCCGCTGCAGCCGCAAACCAAAAACCCCGCTGCGTGATATGGGTGTTTTTATTGAGTAACCAG
>JAZDNR010000015.1:0-13620 GCA_043799475.1 Parcubacteria group bacterium | reverse complement strand
CGGCAACATGGCCAAGTTACTTTTAAATACGCGACTGTACTGGACTCGCGCCTCTTGGCCGCCGCCAAAGAAGAAGCTGCTCAATTACTGCGCCAGGACCCGCAGTTACGTAACTGGCCCCTGCTTAAGCAAAAAGTTGGGCGCGTTGCGCTGCAACTGCACCTCGAGTAGACTTGACACAACGTGAAGGCTATTGCAGCCTGCGAGGTCCACGGGACTGGACCAGAAGTCCTTTAGCCCTTTGACAGTTTGAACAGCCCTACCCAGTGGCAAAGGAGAAGAGCCCATGTCAAGCATCATACGTATGCCGTTTCGGTTAATCCGGGGCGGCAGAAAAACGGATGCCATGCTGGCTCTACCCGAGCCACATGGTTTAGGTCTAATCGGCGTTGCGACTTTGCTGACGGCCGCGGAGCGTCCCGGGATCGCGCTAGAACTGCAGAATATCAATCCGTATTTTGAGTTTTTAGCGGGGAAAACTCTGGGCGTGTACGAAAAGCGTGACTTGACGACTTGTTGCGCTTTCCACCAGCCGCACTATCGCACGCGCTGGCCAAGCTTGGAGGCCTACACCCCCCGACGCATTGCCCTGCCCTGTAGTTTTTTTGGGAGGTTCCGGTCGGCCGCGAGTATGGGTCCCTTTCTTGACGAGGAACACCGACAGCGCGAGTTGCTGCGCGAGTGCCTTTTGGCCGATCGTATCTTTAAGTGTCACGAGGCGATTGTGCAGCGGCCGCGGGCCATACAACCCGGGCTTGACCGTGAGGAGCGGTTGCATTGGTTAGCCTCGCGTGAGGGTCACAATCGGTGTGACTGTGGCCAGGAGATCGACCGTTCGGCTTTTTTGGACGAAGAATGCCTGTACCTGGGTCCGTTCCGCCAGCGCTGCCTAGGATGCATCACAATCGAAGAGGAGGTGACTTCATAGTCGTGTAAACTCGTAGACAATAACGCGGCTCAAGAGAAAGAAGAGAGATGAAACTAGCAACACTTGTTCGGCTACAGCCCGATCCACAAAGGCTGTCTGAGCAAACCATCGAAGAGTTAGTCGAACAGTGCTCGGAACTGTCCGAGCATCACCCTCGCCAGCTAGAGCTGAGTGTGCCCATTAGTGAAGAGCTCTATACGCGACTTCGCCGTAAGCTTTTGCCCATGCTCGGGTCGTGGTGGAGTCCTACTACCAAACCTGTGCTCCTGCAGTTTCTGCGGGCACAGCTTGCACCAGTTACCGACGACTGGCGTAACGTTGTCTGGGTCCAGCTGCATGGTGGTCTGCGCAGCTTGATCGCGCTGGTCATCATCGTGTGCGAACCAGTCCCCATACTCCGCAAACGTTGCGCGTATGGCTGGATCACACAAGAGGAACTCGCTAGGCGGATTCGTAACATAAACCGCCTGGCATCGCATCGTGGCGCTCTCACGAAAAAGGTACGCAAGGTTTTTCCGCTGAAAGTTCGGCGCGGTAAGATCAAACGAGTCACAACACGGGCTGCACGGCGCAGTGTGTAGCTCTCGGGCCAGCGAAGCAACCGCTTCGCTGGCCCTCTTTTATATATGCCAAATCCAACGCCAGCGCTTAGCCCGACCAACGGCTATACCTACGCGGGCGGTTTGTTCAATCTGTTTAGACAAGGGCCTTAGGCCGACATCTACTAAACGCCAGCGGGCCCCAGGCGCCAGACAATTTAAACCAGAATGAACCCGGCGCAGCCCCATGACTCGGGCTACTCGACCGGGGCCACTGATAACACGTTGCCCTAGATAAACTCCTCGAATTAACACGGCGCCCGCGACTCCCTTAGGCTCAGTCACGATATTGAGGCAGTGATGCATGCCGTACACAAAATACACATAGAGACGCCCCGCGGGCCCAAACATAACGCGGGATCGTTTAGTTGGTCCACGGTGAGCATGACTGGCCGGGTCATCGGCACTACCGTAGGCTTCAACTTCTGTAATGACCGCTAAGCTTTTCTGCCCTGGCCGGCCAAAAAGAATAGCCTTACCAAGCAAATACTGGGCCACGCGCGGAGTGGGCTGTTCTAGCCAACTTTGCTTAATAGACCTTGGGCTCTTAATCGGTCGAGCCGCCCGGAGAATTTGCTGTGTTGGCTGTGTTGGCTGTGTTTGTTTGGTTAGTGTTCTCACTGGGTATAGTAGGTGCCACGAGTTTGTCTGTAAGGTCAAGACTGGCGAGCACCCCATCCGGTCTGATCAAAAAATTTAAGCGAGACCCATTTTGCGAGGCAAAAGGATCGCGAGCGTCTTTAATGGTCTGGGGCACATCGTAAATGAGTTGCGGCTTGGCCGTGGCAGCATCAATAACCCAGAGTTGATCGCCATAATCAAGTGAGCCATCGTCATCTTCTGGATAGGTGAACCCGCCTGGTAAGTTTCGCGGCACAAAACACAAAATCCGGGCGCTATCGTCTAGCCAAGTACACTTGTCTAGCCAGGTCGTGAGCGGTAAAACTTGCAAATCGCGCTCGGCAGTGACCCCAAGCAACAGCTGTGGTTTACCAGAGTCGGGATTGTTCTGTCCAATTAGCGCAAACTGACCATCCGGAGAAAATTTGACTTGTTGCGCTATCCCTTCTGGAGCCAACTGTACGGCATTGGCTCCCCTAGTTGTTAGGCTAATCGTTGAGGAGGGACGTGTGCTTGAGGGGGCCAACCAGTAGGCCAAAGCATCTTGGCCGTACCAATCAATCACCGGATCCTGCACGCTAAAATTGTCACGCACTGTACGTGGCTCAATGCCATTAGCTTCGACTATCTTAAGCGCTGGTGCGGCACCTTGACGCTCCACAAAGTAAACTAGCTCCAAGCCATCCGGTGACCAGTCAATCGTTTGGATGCCATTCTCCAGTCGCACCGCCTCCTTGACCCTAAAGTCGTAGACCAACGTAATCGCCTCGCTGGTCTCCGGATCGGTCAGACGCAACCAAGCCTTTTCTTTGGTTGGCGCCACTCCCATGGCCTCGACGCCGAGAAGCGTGTCAGAAAGTTCTTGTTCACCCGTGCCATCGTACTCACTCACCTTGATCTTGCTGTCGGACTTGTCATAAAAAACCAAACGCAACCCATCAATCCCCGTGGTTACACCAATAGTTTCTTTGGTAAGGGCTGAGATAAGTTCCGTATCAACAGCCTGGTCGGCTATAGGTGGCAACTCTTGAGCAATTTGCGCCGGCACTTGGGGCTCAGGCGGGTTAAGCCGCTCATAAGGGTTACTAAAGATAAAAAAGAGCAGCGTTAGGACGCCAATAATTCCACCCGCAATAACAATCAACAAAAAATACTGGCGTTTCATGCGAGTCTCTCCATAATTACTATCGGTTGCTGAATACTGGTGGGCTTACAGCCCTTGCCCTGTCGGATGGCAGCTCCTCCCAAAGTATTGAGGATGACACCGGATAATACCGCGATCGAGAGCCCCAAGATGGCGTTGTAAATCATTTTTTTACCCGCGGCGATCATACCGGTATTGCCAGCCGCCACTACCATACGGTACGAGCCGACTACGATGACAAAAATGGCCGAGAGGATCGCAACGCCTATCGCGATGTTGTAGTACTGCGTGACTGTTTTATAAAAGTCTGAACTAATACAAAGATCCAGCTTTTTTTGTCCGGCCGCTTGTTCTGCCGCAACTACTGGCAGTGTCACACCACAAAACAACACTACGGCAGTGGCGACAAAAAAGAGACGACGCGCTAATGAGCTATGAGAGTGCATTCCTTTTGAACAAAAGTAAGGTAACTATAGCAAGGCCAGCAATAAATACGCCCATAAAGATCCCCAGGGCCTTGGGCCGCTCGATTAGGGCTGTCCGCAGCTGCGCCAGTGTTTGGGCTCGCTTCTCAAAGACTGTCGTCGCGGCAGCCGTCGGCGGGAGAACCGTAAAATCAGCCCTGGTACTAACCGACTGCGCCCGACTACCGAGAGAGCGCGCCCTCACGGTCGCCTCGTGCCTACCGACTGCATCTGGCAGCACGCTCACAGAGCTCGACTGGGAGGCCGTTACAATGGGTTGCCCATCGATTGACCAGTCGTACTGTAGTTCCTGCGTGCTAAAAAACTTAGGAATCGCAATCAAGGTAAGCTCCTCACCCAGCCGGACCTCAGTTGGCTCAAAGACAATCTCGACCGCGGGTTGCTGCACACTTAAGGTTGTCATCGATTCGGCGATGAGCTTGGAGTCCTCAGGCGTCGTGACTTTGACCCCAACTTCATGCTTTTGTCCAGGCGAACCCGGAACCTCAGTAGTCAAAGTGGTCTTACCCTGTCCTGACTCGCTCTCGACAGGCTGTCCATCGAGCGTCCAATGAAACACCAACTTAGAAGAATCAGCCTCATGGGCCAACGAGGCAGTCACTGTCACTTCTTTTCCGCTGACCACATCTTTAGTGTCATAGTGCAACTGGAGTAATTCACCCACACGTACCTCGAGGGTGGCATCGGCTTGTTGACGCGTCTCAAAGTTGACCGCTTGTACCCCACAAACTAAGACGTCGCCCGGCTGCGTATCCTCCGGCACTGTATACTCAAATGCCACTGCGCTTTCACCTGAACCCGCCTCTTGCACCACATTGTTGACCGACCAAGTGTAGGTCAAAATGCCCGGCTGATAGTCGGTCCGACCGAGGATGGCTGTGAGCGTGAGCTGTTCACCCGGAACCGGCGCATCGTTTGAGGTCCGGATACTTACATCCAGACGTTCTGCATCACGCACGGTTAGTGGCACTGTGGTTGAGTCGAGCTTTACAAGGGGCGTCCCGTCGCTGAACTTTTGCAACGAGTTACCGAGCATCGTGAGCCGCAGCGTTGGACTAGCATTGAGCTCAGCCTCGAGTGGCACTGCAAGTTTTATTTGGACCTGACCCAAACCGGCAATGTCTTGTCCGTCAGTAAATCCGTCACCATCCGTATCGGGGTTGGTTGGGTCTGTTCCCCAGATGTACTCTTCGAGGTTAGTGAGAGAACCACCCGGCTCACCCGCACTAGTTGGAGGCTCAACGATCAAAACCTCCTCCAACTTGTTGTGATAGACATCGTTGGTATAACTGTCCTGGTCCGGATCTTGGCCGGCATCTCCCGCATCGTTGGGATTAAGTCCGTAACGCACCTCCCAATCATCATCCATACCATCCCGGTCGCTGTCGGTCCGGGTGGGGCGAGAGTGCTCAGCGCGAGGAGAACTAGCCGAGGGTAAATCTAGGGGGTCAGCCCCGGCGGCTACACCACCGAGATGCACCGCGTCGAGCGCCCAGGCATAAAAAAGATTTTCGCCCGAGCCCTGCTGATCAAAAGCCTCAGGTTGTGCAGTGGCGGAGAGTTCGGAGCCGGGCTCGAGTCCCACGCTCGAGAGTTGAATGTTGGCACGTGGTGTACGCACTTGACTGGCGCGCTTGTCGGATTGTTCCTCCGAAGTAAAAAGCGGATCGAGAGTCTCTTGCAGTTCAGTCGAGACATCCGCATCCGCTCCTCCAAACAACCCCCCACCCGAGACATCTACATCAAAATTGTAGTCAAAACCAAAATCAAAGGCCGGAAAAAACTCACCCAGGGGCCTAACCTCGAGTTCGTCCTCGCGCGCCCCGTTGTAGGCTTCGACATCAAAAATGTCGTCATTCTCGGGTGTCTGTACCGCCAATGCCTGCTGCACCGGGAGACCCCCGGGGAGCTGCGCCAGTACGAGAGCGCAAAGCGTGATCCCTGCCAGCAAAATCCGTGTACGAACCTTCATGCGCTCCTCCGGCGTTGCACAGTAATGTAGCCAAGTAGTCCGGCAACTATGAGAGTCGCTGTCACTACCCCGGCTATTTGGGAAGCGTTTTTAATTAGCGAAGCTGTTAAGCTGCCAGCGGTTTTGCGAAAATTATAGGCAAGCCCGCTCCCCCCGGCACCGGTTACAAAACTTTTCGAGGCTTGCGCGGACTCAGCCCGTTCACCCAGAGACCGTACGCTGAGATTCAGCGAGTGCTCTTGGCCATCGGATCCGGCCAAAAAAGTAATGCTCGAAAAACCAGCAGCACTCTCAATCGGCTGCAGACTTGTGCCGTCGACACTCCAATCGTAGCGCAATAATGTCGCATCCAGACTGCCATCATTATCGGAGTCAAGATTGAATGGAAAATCAGCGGGCCGCGCAAACGCGGTCACCGTATCGCCCTCCGAAGGACTATCTGGGACGAGTTCTATCGCAACCGCGGGCCGCGCCACATTAATTGCTAGAGTGGCCTGGCCGACTTGTACGCTTTGGTCGGTAGAGTAGAGTTTGAGTGCAACCTCTTGTGTGGATCCCGTAGAGGCCTCGGCCGTTAAGCCAATTGTGGCGCGGCCGACACCTGAGGCGCGCTCGTCTAGCACTCCGTCAATAGTCCACTCAAACAAGTAGTCATCCGTTGAGGTGTTAGAGTTTAACAACGCGTGCACCGTATAAGGAGAACCAGCCGGTGGGGCGGGCGGGTCGGCTTGGAGGGTTACGGCCTCCCCCACGTGTATTACTCCACGCAAAGTGGCGAGTTGCCCCGTCGCGGGATTAACCGCCCGAATCTCGTAGGGAATATCTTGACCAGGTTGTCGCTCAGGATCGACTTGCACCTCCAGCAAATGGCGCGCGCTCGAGGGATTTTGTACTTCTTGTCCATCGACCACATAAGTATAGGCAAAAGAGTCTGGCTCCGCTTCGCTGCCCACAAAAGAGGCCTCCACCGTAACGCTACTCCCGGGTACCGCAAACTTGTCTTGGGTTTTAACTTGACCGCGTAGATGTTCTCCATTGCTGACAAAAAAAGTTTTGAGAGTTGAGTCGAGCTTAATAATATTAGCCAGCTCTTTTTTGGCGTCCTGTTGCGTTGAGACGCCCACCGCAAAAGCGCGTACTGTCAAGGCAGAACCAATCGGTTGATCAACCTTAAAAGTCACGGCTGAACCACCAAATCCGATAATCTCCATGCCGTCAGTAATGTTGTCACCGTCCGTGTCAGCGCGGCGCGGGTCGGTATCATAAACAAACTCAGCTAGATTGTTCATGACGCCCGTTGGACCACCGGCCGTCTCGGGAGTCACTGTCAAAGTCTCACCCTCAGCATTGAGATAAAACTTTGAGGCCGAGTCTCCATCCGGATCAGCAAAAGCATCCGAGGCGTCGTCGGGATTAAGCCCGTAAGCCGACTCCCAATTGTCGTCCATACCATCGCGATCTTGGTCACTCGCTGCCGTGCGCGTAACTAAGCCACAGGCCGATCCGGTTGGACTCTCGGGTAATTTTTTTCCTCCAGCCAGGATGCCCTGCAGAGAAATTTCGTTGACCGCAAAAGCAACCGCGTACGCTAGATTTTGGTTGCCGGCGTTGTCTCTAAAATCAGCCAGGCTGGCCACAATGCTGACTTCTTGACCGGGTTCTACCTCCGTTGGTGCAACCGTAACATTGACCCGTGGCTCACTGGCTCGCTCACTATCGCGATTGAATTGTTGAAAAACCTCCTCGTCCGAGAAAGGAAAAGAGTACTGGCCGGAGAACGACCCCCCACCATCGTCACTCTGCTCCGAAGTATCAAATTCAAATGGAGGGAAATAATCTTCGTTGGGGTCCCCCGTGTCTAGTTCATCTTCGCTGGCGCCATTACAAGAGACTTCGTCGTACGGACCAAGAGCGTGGGCATCACTTAGGTCGTCACTGTCACTGGCACTCGTAGCCAATGGCAGAGTCAGCCCACTTAGCATAAGGGCCATGAGAGAACCAGCCAGTAGTGTGTGGCGCAACAGTTTCATACCGCTTGAACTTTAAGCGTGCGTCGTCGCAGTACTAGTCCGGCCAGCGCCAAGACTCCAATGGTCGTACCAACTCCCGCAGTGCGCGCTAGCATGGCGCTAATTGCTCCGGGTTCACCTGCTGCAAGAATCGCGACTGACCCAGGCAGGACTTCAAAGGTCTGGCGCGCAAGAGCCGACTGCGCCTGTGGACCGGGCGAGGTGACCGTCGCGCTAATCTCGTGTGTACCCTCAGATAGAGTCTTAATCTCGGCAGTGCTCCCCGTGGAGGCAAGGGGGGTGCCGTCTAGTTCAAACTGATACACCAACGTTGTCGCAGCAAAGTGATCAGCCACCGCTCGCGCTAAGCCCACTTGTCCGGCTGGCAAAGGATCGGGTGTAATTTCAAGTGTCACTAAAGGCTCGAGAACTGTAAGCGTATGTTCAAGCGTGCCCACCTTGCTGCTGCCTTTAGCTCGATAGACCGTGACTGCCAGCGTCTGAGTTAGGCCAGGTGCGGCTGTGACCGTAAAGGCTAGCTGAGATTTGCCTAAACCGGATTGCAGAGTCTGCTCGGCTCCATCCACTTCCCAAGCGAACAAAAAATCCTCGGGCGCTTGCCCTGCCGTGAGCAACGCTTGCACGGTGACTTGCCCTCCGCTCTCGACCGAATCAGGATCGTAATCGAGCAAAATTGTGTCCCCGACTATCACCGTTACACGACCGCGGGCCAACTGACCGGTCTGCTCATTAATTAAGTCCAGGGCCACGTTGAGTTCGGTACCGCTCTGAGTCTCGGGCGCAACAGGATACTCTAGCGTGCGCCGACCTTGACCGCTCGAGAGGGTGACAAGTTCTCCATTGACTGACCAGCGATAGGTGTTAAGCAAATCACGTTGAGCTGTTCCACTTGGTTGCGCCTCAACACGCAAAGTACCGCCAGGCCTGGCACCCTCGACTACCTTGAGCGAGACCTCAAGATTTTCGCGAGTACCGACCTGCACCTCTTTAAAAGCCGAGTCGATCTTGGTTAGAGCCAAGCCATCCTCGTTAAGCTTACCCGTACGGCCAGTCACAATCAGGTGCACCTGGTAAGCCCCCTGGCCAACTTGTTTACGCGCGGGGAACCGCACAGTCGTCTGACCATATCCCACCGCATCCTGTTCATCACTAAATCCGTCACCGTCTGTATCCGCTTTGGTAGGATCAGTATCGAGTACAAATTCCTCATAGTTGGTGAACTGCCCGTCACCTAACTCCGCCCCTGCAATGGGTGGCGCCGGGACGACTGGTTCTCCTTTGAGGTTAAGTAGTGTATCAGCCACAAAACCATCCTTATCGGGATCCTGTCCCGCATCAGCCGGGTTACTCGGGTTGAGACCATAGCGAATCTCCCAAGCGTCATCCATGCCGTCGCCATCCGCGTCACTACCAACCTCACGTCGGATGGCCCCACAGTCGGGTCGGCTCGGATCACCCGCACTCACGCGCAACTGCTCGAGCGCCTCGGCGCTGCCACCCGCCATATAGCCGTTGACGTAAATACCATCCACAAAAACGGCCGTGTAAAAATCCGACCCCGGGACATTAGTCCCCGACGAAAACGATCCATACTGTACGGTACCCACCACGTCCTCGCCTGGCACAGCCGTTGCGGTTGAGAGTTGCAGCGAGATTTGCGGTTCATCATAAAAAGATCCGTCGACCCGTTCGTCTTCCTCATCGCTATAGGTTGGTGTAAAGGAGAACCCGTTTTGGTTATTACCGGAAGTTTCGAACGGCAGCTGAAAGCTCCCGTTTGGGAACGGCCCGGTCGATTGTTTGTCATCACCACCATCGCGCGAAGAGCTGTCATTCATATCGATCGGACCATAAGGACTAGAGACGGCGCCATCGCGTATATCTTCCATCTCATCCTCCGAAACACCCAGACAGGTCAGCTGATCGTAAGCATCATCGTCAAAGTCCGGCTCGGTTTGCGCGACAGCCATGAGCGGTAAACCGCTCACTCCCAGCACCACCAGTAAAACAAGCCAAGAGCGCCGCACGGTTCAACCACCCTCCTCAAGAGCAGCAAATTCGCGCTTGGCTTTTTCGATCTCCAAAATCTGTTTGGGGTCAGAGGTAATAATCTGATCCTCGCTATAGCTCGCCACCACTTTGATAGCCACGTGCTTAAGCCCGGCAAAAAAGATCCCCTCACCCACGTCGCTCTCAAGCAACAAAAATTTCTCGCCATCGGTCAGGTGAAAGACCTCTTGAATCTGGTCAATCGTCGAGGGCGACTGTCGTAACAACATCTGGATCGAAGAGTTAGAGACAACCGCGCGACCAAAATCTGAGGCCAGCATATCCGCCACATCTTGACTAATTGTCGTCACACCCAGGTAGTACTTACGAGCACGCTTAGCGATCGAGAACAAAAAGCGGGCTGAGTCCTCGTACTGCATCATCCACCAGGCCTCATCAATTACCATTATGCGTTTTTTGAGATCGGCCCGGACCACGTTCCAGACAAAGTTGAGCACTAAAAACATACCAATCGGCCGCAACTCGTCTTCGAGATCGCGGATGTTAAAGGTCACGAGCTGCTTATTAGTTTGGATGTTTGTCGGTTTATTGAAGAGGCCCGCAAAGGTTCCCTCAGTAAACTTCGCTAGACGCGTAGCCAAACTCTCCGAGCCCTCCGTTGAGGCCAGTACCTCTTGTAAGTCTTGCATTAAGGGGAACTCAACTTGGGTTAAGTCCGTTGTGCTAAGCGTAATGTCTTTTTTGGCATAAGTGTCGTAGAGGGCGCGGTCGAGCAGGGCATCCTCCTCGGGTGTGAGACGGCCGATCATGATCCCGATGAGCGACTTAAGAGCCACGATGTTGCTGCGTAGTAGGTCCTCCATTTTTTCTTGCGAGGTACGTGGCAAGTCAAAGGGGTTGAGACGCGTCTCTGAACCAAGAGAGATATCGATAAAAGCACCATCGACTGCCGTTGTGAGGTGATAGTACTCAGCCTCGGGGTCGATGACGATCACGTCAGTCCCTAACATCATCGAGCGTAAAATCTCGAGCTTAACGGCATAAGATTTACCGGCACCGGATTTGGCAAAGACAACTGAGTTAGCGTTCTCCAGACTAAAACGATCAAAGAGGACAAGCGAGTTGTTGTGGCGGTTGATCCCATACAAGATGCCATCGTTACTGGTAAGCTCGCTTGAGATAAAGGGGAAGCTGGTTGACATAGGCGAGGTGTTCATGTTGGTGCCGATTTTGAGCTCGTCGTTACCGATGGGTAGCGAGGAGTTAAAGCCCTGTTCCATTTGTAAGATGGCGTGCTTGGCGTAGACCAGTTTGGTACCGAGTAACGTCTCAACCGACTCGGTTAACTCGTCGAGCTTTTTTTTGCTGTCGGAGTAGAGCGTTATATATAACCCATACCTAAAGAACCGCTCCGTCCCTTGTTGCAAGCGATCCCGCAGACCCTCAATGTCGGCGTGCGCGGTCTCAAGGATTGGATCACGTACTTTACCGCGCTCAACATTGAGGTTGATTGAAGCCTCGACCTTGCCGGCTTGTTTTTTGAGGTTTTTGAGAACAATCTCGCTGGGCAGTGGGTACAAAAACATTGCGATATCTAGTGTTTGGTTGAGATTGATGACGGGAGCAAACCAACCCACCCGCAAAAAGCGCGGATAAACAAAAACAAAGAGCGTTCGCGCATATTTGCCGCCAATGAACAAAAAACTCGACTCGGCTTTAAAAGCGGCTGGGGCGATGATGTCTTTGACGGTTGCGATGCCTTCCCTATAAATCCGTTCGGCCTCGAGTAGCTCGAGCTTTTGCTTTTTACCGGCGGCTGCGGCCTCGGGCATTTCCATCACGGGCATGGGATAGGCAATTGTCTCGCCTTCCATCAAACGACGACCAGCCATGCCCGCACCTTGGACTGGTCCCGCGGGCTGTGTTGTAGGTACTAGCGCGGCTCCGGGCAGAGTCTGGCCGACTTGCTGTTGTGGCATTTGAGGTTGGGGTTGTGGTTGGAGTTGTTCGTCAGGCATAGTTCTCCTTGTTAATTACGACCATGGTCAAGCGCCAGCTCCTGAATATCAGCCAAGTTTTCTTGACCAGTAATTTCGGGATTGTAAGTGGTGTAGACCAGCTCAATCAGCTCCGAGGAGTTGAGCACAATCGATTTGAGCCCCAGAGTGTTGAGTCCCACCTGAACCCGCTCGACGCGCTCCAGCAGTTGCCGCCGGCGTTCATCAAAATCACGGCGATTAGTAGCAATCACCTTGGTCGGTGCGAGTACCTTGGTGAACTTTGAAAAAAAAGTCTCCTCTTTGCTCTCGAGCGGATGGAAGGGCACAATCACGTAAAAACTTTTTTCCATAATGTTGCTGATGTCGATAAGCTGTTGAATGTACTCGCGATATTGTTGCGTCTGAATACGTAGCAACTCGTTGAGCTGAGTTTTTTCGCGCTCTTCGAGCATCTCGAGATACGGCCGGATATTGAGGATACGTGATTGGATTACGATCTGTAACGGAAAGTCGATCGAGTTCAAAAAGGCCTGGTAACCGTAAACAATGGCCTCCTGCTCTTCTTGCGATTTGAGGGCAAAGTTGACCGAGGAGACCATCATGACCGCCCGCACTCCGCCGTCACGCAGCACGATGGTCCCGTCTCGTACCTCGGCAATATCTAGGTAACGCTGCGTACTTTGGGCTTTGCTCACTTTGGGTCCGGCAATGGCCGGATTGTGCATTTGAAGGATTTTGTCTGGGGCAGTGGCGGTGTTGTTTGCCATGGGTTCTCCTTTTAGTTAGTAGAGATCTGGGTAGAGCGCTTTTTGCTCCTCGGGAATAATCGACTCACCCAGCTTAACCTCAAAATCAAGAATGTGGCCGAGTCGATCCAGTCCTTCTTTTTTGAGCTCGCCCTGCTGGATTTTTTCTCGGTGAACTTCGCTCTCGCCAGTTTTGATCCTGGGTAGCGTTGGATCACGCTTCCAGAGCCGATTAGTGGGGTGGATCAAAAAGTTAAAACCATTGACCAAAAAAAAGTAAAACGGCCGGCCATTGATTTGATAAAAGGCCAGGGCCCCCAGGATCGCCGCCGTCGGGATGATGAGGATTACAAAGGCGCTGATAGGAAGTGTAAAGTATTCGAGCAAGCCCAGTCCGACTGCCGCCACGATGTACAAAAATTGTTGGAGCGTGAGCGGTCCAAAAATTTTGTCACGGACGTCGATAAACTGTGGCACGGAGAACTGCATAGCTAGCCTACGAGTTTGATAAGTGAGGCGACCGCTTCGAACTCGTCACGCAACAAGTACGGCTGACCCTGCTGGTAGCGCTGGTAGATGATCATGTCAATGGGTTGTCCCGAGCGGATAGCGTCCTGGCCGAGCCGTTGATAGAGCGCGTAGAGCGAGGATTGGCGCAGAGCCTGACTAATAGACGAGCGTTCGCCCGGAGCACTGGCTAGCACCTGGCCAATTTTTTCTTGCGCTTGTGTAAGGCGCCCAGAAGCCGACTGCCCTCCCTGGCGCAAAGTTTCGATTGAGAGAGCACACACTTGAGTCAAAAATCTCTGGCGAGCTTCAGGTGAAACCTGGGGAGTCGCGGTCGGTGCTGCGGTCGGAGTTTCCTGCAGCGATTGCTCGTGGGCTGCCTCGGTTGCTCGCCGCTCGGCTACGTGCTGACCCACTGTTTTTTACGCAACCCCGGTGCAATTCTAGGTCTAGTCGGGACAGTAGCACGCGGTGTGACGCGGGGTGCACCTAATATAATGCCAGAGGTGCCGCGTACTGAGTGTGCCTGGGCGATCATGCGCTCGACTTCTGCCGAAGCCTTGGGTCCGGGCTGTTTG
>JAZDNR010000060.1:0-6347 GCA_043799475.1 Parcubacteria group bacterium | reverse complement strand
GGGCGCGACTAACATGCAAATAGTGTTGCGTTATCTGCCGCAAATTCTCATCATTTTGGCACTGGCTGTGCTGGTTATTGTGGTGGTTCGCAAACTTCCCAAGACCGCTAAGCTCGAGGCAGAACTCGCCACACAAAAAACGTTGGCTAAATCTAAGAAGGTTCGCAAACTGCCGCCGGTGCTGGCTGTAGTCGGCGCCAAGGTTGGTCCACTTTTAAAAACGACCGGACGGGGCTTAGCAACGAGTGGTAAAAAAATTGGGCAGGTGATTGTGCGGGGACGGCTTAAAGAAATTTTTGCGATTGTCGCTCGCAGACAAGGCAAAAAACCAATGGTCTCGGCCTCCAAGATTGCGGCAAAATCAAGTGCGCAGCTAACCGAGCGTGAGCAAGCCATTCTCAAACTGCTTAAAGAGGCTGAAGACTACGCGCGCCAAGCCAACTGGCCGGCTGCCGAAAAAGTCTATATCAAAGTTGTGGCATTGGCACCAAAAACCCTGGAGGCCTATCTGGGCCTAGGCGAGCTCTACCTTAAACAAAAAAACTGGAACGACGCGGCTGAGTCATACAAGGTGGCGCTACAGGGCGACGACAGCAATGTAACGGCCTGGGGCAATCTTGGGCAAGCCCTGGCCAATAAAGGGGAGTGGGTTGCTGCAGTCGACGCCTTTGCACGCGCTGCTAAATTAGACCCAGGTAACGCGTTGCGCCAAGCTACCGTCGGCATGGCCTACCTCACTATCAAGGACTACAAACGCGCCACTAAAGCTTACCGAGAGGCTGTCAAACACGACCGGGAGAACATGAGTTATCGTCTCGAACTGGCAAAAGTTGCCCTGCTAGTCGGTGACAAAGCACTCTCTGAGGAGATGCTCAATACGGTTTTAGCGCGCGATCCGCTCAATGAGCAGGCCAAAGGTATGCTGGCCGAGCTCAAATCCAAAAAAGAGCTGGAATAGACAGCTCTGTTAAAAATAGCGTATCGTGGGCAGCGCTAGGCCGGCGTAGCTCAGCGGTAGAGCAACTGTTTTGTAAACAGTAGGTCCTCGGTTCAAATCCGAGCGCCGGCTCCAGGGCGATTCTTTTATAACGGTTAAAATACCTAACCTACGCCATGATCGAAATCGAAAAAAAGTTTCAACTAAACCAAGAGCAGTTCGCACGTCTTCTCGAGGATGCGGAAAAACTCTCCGAGAAAAGATTCACCGACACGTACTACGACTCCGTGAGTTGGCGCCTGACTACTCGGGATACCTGGCTGCGTTCAAGAGACGGTGCGTTTGAACTTAAGGTACCGCTCGACAAGCGTGGAGTAGATGACACAGTCGACAAGTACCACGAGATTACGGATGAACTGCAAATCCGCAAGGTTCTTAAGTTAGCGAGAGCCGGGACGCTCGAGCAAGCCCTTGCTCAGGCTGCACTCAAACCATTCGCGACCATCACCACCCTACGTAAAAAGTATCGTCACGGCGAGTTTGCTATCGACGTGGATGAAGCTGATTTCGGTTACAACGTTGTCGAGATTGAACTCGAGGCACCGACTCTTTCTGACATTGATCGTGTCACCGCGGAAATCTTGGATTTTGCCCGGTCAAAGGGGCTTGAAGTTAAAAAGCTCAACGGTAAAGTTTGTGAGTACATTGAGCGCAATAACCCCGATCACTATGAAGCGCTCGTTAAAGCGGGAGTCTTTGGTGACTTCGTTTGGCACCGTAAACCCACTGCCGCAAAGTCAGCGCGAGCAGTTTGAGTTCGTCCGCAAAGGATTTATAATTATGTAACAGGGTTGCCCGACGCGGGCGTTTATCTGTATCCATGCCGTTCATCCAAGTTAGTCAATCGCGCATTACTTCGAGCGAGCTCAAAACGCTCGTCGAAAAAGCTCAAAACCGAGACAAACAGGCCTTTAGCGCCATCTTTGACGTGTACTACGGCAAGCTCATGGCCTATGCCTTTCGGCGTACACTCCACACTGAGGCGGCCCAAGATATCGTAGCCAACACTTTTGAGGTAGTTCTCAAAAAACTGCCCGCCTTTGAGTGGCGTCACGCGGGTAGCTTCAATGGCTGGATCTACCGCATCTGCACCAACGAGATCAGCCACTACTTTAGAGACATCAGGCACTACACCAGCCTCACGCCCGCGGTCAACGATGAGGGAGTGGAGGCTGAACTCGAGGTGAGTGACGAGGGCCAGGCTAAACTTGCCATCGAGACACGCCTCCTCTCCGATCAGCAGTTTGCTGTTTTGAGTCGGGCCATGCAGCAGCTCAAGCCGATCTACCAAGAGCTCCTGCACCTGCGCTACTTTGAAGACCTGAGCCTGCGCGAGATTGCGGAAGTCACCGGCAAGCGCGAGGTGACCGTGCGCGTTTACATGTACCGCGCCCTGATCGACCTACGTGAGACCCTGCGCGGCGATGCTGCGCTTCTCTTAGACGTTAACCCTGACTCACTCTGATGAAACACACTGATATCCAATCTGTACTGCGCTCGTACGGCGGCCCGAGCCAAGAGCGAACACCGCACCGAGACCTCCTCAAGGCGCAGCTCTTGCGCTCTGAGTACTTTGCTAGCACTGAGGACGCTGGCCAGACGGCCCGCGCACAGTCGCAAATGGGCGCGATCCAGTTTAGTTGGGTTGGTCTGCTACAGCGCCTCTCGGTTGCCGCGGTACCTGCAGTTGCGTTCGTCTTGATCATCGCAATTGTGGTTACCAATTACTCACCACTCACCGCGCAACAGGTGCTCGCCAAAGCCGCCGACTCTCTTGAGGATTCTGCCGCAAGGGGACGCGTCCACCACAGTAAGGTTCACCTGCAGATGTTTTATGACGGGGTGACTGACAAGTACAACGACACAACTTACGAGTCCTGGCTTAACCTCGAGACCTATGACACGCGCATGACGATCAGGACCACAGATGGTCTGCTTCTTGAGGACATGGCCACGTTCAACCAAGGGAGCGAGATGTACCGCTCACCGGACGGAATTTTTGCGCAGCGCGCGCAGGGGATTCAGGTTGAGGGTCCTCTGGTGGAACCAGGCGGTCCAGTCGAACAAAAGCTGGCCCAAAACCCAGTCATTACAGGCGTGGGTGCAGGAGGCGGTGGCGCTGAGATTGACTCGAGCACATTTAGCGCCTGCGTCGAAGGTTCACCCGAGCCCTGCAATGATGTGATTATCCAAGAGGTACCTCCTGGCGTGATTGAACCCGGCTACGGTGCCGCACCGGGATACGTGGGAGCTACGCCCGGAGAAGACGACGAGACACTCATCGGTGGACTGTACGGTATCGGCTACCAGAGGGATCCTGCCACACGCGCCGAGATTTTTAGAAAGCTCGGCGAGAGCCCACGCGCTAAGTCGCTGGGTAAGATTGAGTGGCACGGTCGAGAGGCATACGGCATCACCGTCAAGTACTGGACACTCCCGCAGGTCGATACTTTTTACCTTGACGCCGAGACCTATGCCCTGGTTGGGATCGAGACGATTTCGAGGGGCGGACTGTTTGCAGGTGCTCTCGAGCTGCGCAGCATAATGGAGGTTCTCGAGGAGCGCTATTCAGATGATCTGAGTGAGGTTTCGACCGAAGGTCTCGAGCCCTACGTGGATCCCTACCTGGAGATGATCAAGGATCTCGACGTGGATGCTGCTGGCGATGTGATTATTCCGCCCGAGGGTGTGATTCCGGAGTAGGGTTTTTAACTCCGCACGCAGGCAGAACTTCACGCCGCCCGGCTACAACCGGGCGGTATTGGTCTCTAGTCTGTTAAATTGTTTTGACTGGAGCCAGAGGGGAGAATCGAACTCCCGACTTCCGTCTTACCAAGACGGCGTTCTGCCTCTGAACTACTCTGGCAATAGACTACCTATCAAACGTCGCAATCGCGAATTAAAATAGTATATCGTAACGACTCCGTGTTGACTTTTCTTTCGGTACGTGCCGATACTGCCTGACTTTGTTACTACGGGTTTATGAAATTGGGATTCGTCCACTTTAAGCATTCTTGTCCAAAAAGCAAGTGCGACTTTGGGATTAATATCCGAAAATATTTGTAGTCCAAACCTCATGTCTCTTTTTTGTACGCAGAAGAAAGTTACCAAAAAATCAATAAAGCAATTAAGAACTATTGGATCGGTATTACCCAAACGCACGCAGTCTGTGCATGCTTTGTTTCCCTCTCCCATAAACAGACCCAAGCCGAGACCGTATAGCTTGTACTCTTCGACTGTTGATGGAGCTTTGAAAGTAAAGGGATCGCCATTCGGGTGTTTTCTGATGTAAACAGCATCGCTCAGAGCTCGTCTCGGTATCTTGAATTCGTGCATCCAGTACGCAATCTTACTTAGAGAGCAGCCAAAACTGTCTGCTATTTCTTGCATTGATTTCTGCTTTATTCCATACAGCAAAACCAACTCGTCTCTCTTTGCTGGAGCTCGGCTTATCATAAGATCATCTTATTAGTAAGACTCATACTGTACAAATAGTAGCTTTGCTTTTTGCCTGAAATTGCGCTTCTTGAAGCCGTTGGAGCCTTGACTTTTTGGTATTGCCGTGCTATTTTTGCCGGCCATTTTCGAGTGGCTGTATGGGTGGTTATCCCATGCACGATCTTTTCAGTTTGAGAGGAGAACACGTCAATGGCCCAGATCAATGTCCGCGTCATCGTGACGCACGTCAAACCGCATCTCGATGAGTATGCGGCGCTCTGGTTTTTGCGGAAGTTCGGAGACCG
Source organism: Parcubacteria group bacterium (assembly GCA_043799475.1). Classification (GTDB taxonomy): domain Bacteria; phylum Patescibacteriota; class JAUYIX01; order JAUYIX01; family JAUYIX01; genus JAUYIX01. Next base: position 1,607 of record JAZDNR010000060.1, on the reverse strand, counting down.
GGTGTTCCCGGGCGTCTCACGCGCAGTGATCCAGTACTGGAACGCCGGCCGTGCCACCCCCGACGGTCGCTCCGCAGCTGCCTGGGAAGCCGACGGCTACCTGCTACTCGCCGTAGGGGGTTCACGCTTTGATGAGCATCCTGACGAGAACGGTGTGCGGCCCTCCAATGAGTGCTGCACCACGTTGGTTTGTCGGGCGCTTGGGCTCGACAAAAGCCCGGTGTTCGAACGGTTCATCAACTACGTGAGGGCCAATGATGTCGACGGCTCGTCCAATTACATGGACGTAGCCAGGACCATCAAGGCTCTGCACAAGACGCACTCGCCGGAGGAGGTCATGAGGATCGCCTTCGTGATCTTTGATGCCTTCCTCGGACAGGAGGCCAGCTTCCATGGCAAGACAGCCATGGAGTACAGAAACAATGCGCAGGTTTTCAAGGTCATGGTTGGCGAGCGAGAGCTCACTATCGTGACCGGGAGAACGGACGATCCGTTGTTCTCCAAGTACGCCCGCTCGTCACACGGGGATCAGGCCGCCGTCGTGGTCCAAAAGAAGGGCAACGGCCAGATCATGGTGTTGTCCGACAAGCGCTACGAGCTCGACCTCCGCGAAGTGGCCAAGGTCGTGCGGTTGTCCGAGCAGCAGGCGCGGCACAGGGTCTTAACGCGCCACTGGGCGACCCTCGAGCAGGAGGGGTCCGTGCCAGGTGCCGAGATGTGGCACTTCGATGCGCGTCTCCAGTGCTTGCTCAACGGCAGCGAGTCGGCCCCCGACGCCGAGCCTACCAAGTTGAGTCTCTTTGAGATCCGCCGGGCAGTCGAGATCGGTCTCGATTCCAAGCGGTTCTGTCCCGACTTCGAGCGGACTACTTGCAAGAAGGGCTTGTGCGTGGGTCGGCAGTGTCGCTGGTTCGATCTGGGACTAAACCGCTGTCAGGCGATTCGCAAGGAGATGCGGCGCATCCCGGCGGTCCCATCCGAGACTGCGATGACCGCGGTAGCTGCGGTCGCCTAACCTAGTAGTTCTCCTCGTTTTGTTCTTCCATTGTAGGACCACCGTCTCTTTGTAGATGTGTGGTCCTCTTTTTTCTTCTCCCTTGCAAAAAAGAACTAACTGCGCTTTAATCTCAGCCTATGTCCCAAGAGCGTCTAATCGGTCTTAGTTGCCAAGAGTGCAAACGCATCAACTACCACACGCACAAATCGCGCCTGGTAAAGGAAAAATTAGTCTCTCGCAAGTTCTGCCGGCACTGCAAAAAGCATACGGCGCACAAAGAAACTAAGCTCAAATCTAAGAAAAAATAAGGCCTTATGGCCTCCAAATCACTTTCGCGAAAGGTGCTACTGCTCGTAGTCGATGCCTTGCTTGTGACGGGAGCGCAACTTTTTGCGCTACGCGTAGCGGCGCGGCCGGGCTACTTTGACGAACTTGTCTTTGGTGACACGTTCTACTTTGCGCTACCGATTATAGTGTATCTGCTGGCAGTCTACTTAGTGCAGGGCTACCACCTTGAGGAAATTGTGACACCCTGGCGGGGACTCGCGGCCATGACAGTAGCAGCACTGGGCGGGGGTGTTGCGACAGGTTTTTTGTTTTTCTTGATTCC
>JAZDNR010000029.1:0-3168 GCA_043799475.1 Parcubacteria group bacterium | reverse complement strand
CGTCTATTAAAGAGTTCCAATGGCTTTACGATGAGGTCTGCCAGGTCCAAAGCCCCCTGGTCGCGCAGTAATTCTTGGTAAGTTTGATAAGCCCTAGCCACCTCGAGCTGACGCTGCGCTTCTTCAAACTCAGCGGGTGTGTACGATTTTTTTTGGAGCTGCTTGAGCTGCTGCTCGGCCCAAGCTATGTAAGCCTTAGGTAAGACCGCCTCATCTTTGGCCCGACTAAAATGTTGCAAGAGAGCCGAGATAAATTTTGTCGGATTGCTACTCGGTCGATAATAATCCAGTTCAAACTTGTCAAAGTTGCGCCGTACCAAGAGGTGCTGCTGAGGCGTCGTTAAAATCGTAAAGGCCGGATCAAGACCGATCGCAAAGGCTTCTTGTCGTAAGATACGCTCACCAAAAGAATGAAAAGTATTAATCCAAGGCCCCTCAAAACCGATCGGCATGAGCTGATCGAGGCGCGTCTCCATCTCTTCGGTAGCCTTGTTGCTAAAAGTGATCGCTAAAATTTTGTCGCCGCTAATTTTGCGGTCCTGCAACAGGTAAGCTAGACGCCGCGTAATAACCATGGTTTTGCCAGTCCCCGCACCGGCTATTATCAGGAGTGGGTCACGCCCGTGTGTGACGGCTGCCGCTTGCGCGGGTGTTAGATCCCGTAGCGTCGATTTTGCACTAGCCGCACGCCGCAGCTCAATCGTCTGTTGAATTCCGGTCGACATCGATAGTGAGTTGTTCCGCTGGAAGAGCTGATAGCTTTGGTGCCGACTGGGTGGATTTGGTTGCATCCAGCAGTCGCACATGATCAAGCGAGCCCGACAAGCGCTCGAATTTACCCGTCACACGGTCGCTCGCATTTTTGGCGTTGGTGACGTGACGCGTCATAATGGCGAGCTCCTCACCAAAGGCCGAGGTATCTTTTTGTACCGTGCGCAGTAAATTAAGCACCTGCCGACTAACCTCCTCCATGCGCGCCCCCTCGAGCCCAATCATGATTATCTTTAAGAAGTAGTAAAAAGTGTTGGGCGAGACCAGATAGACGCGCCGTTCTCCCGCAAACTCCAGCAACTCCTGGTTGTTCTGCACGATCTCAAAGTAAACTGCCTCGCTCGGCACATACATCACAGCAAAATCTACCGTTCCCTCCTCTGGCAAAATATATTTGGACTGGATGGCCTCGATGTGTTTTTTGACATCGCGCACAAATTGGCGCCGCGCACTTGTCTCCGCCTCATCGCCTGCCGTGCGCGCCTGGTTAATCAGTCTAAAGTTCTCCAAGGGGAACTTACTGTCGATCGGGATCAGACCCTGTTTGGTTTTAACAATCGCATCCACCACTTGCCCCTCCTTAAACTTAAACTGCATGGTGAACTGCCCAATCGGCAATACCTGCTCGAGCAGTTGCTTAAGAATCTCCTCTCCGATGTTGCCACGCAGCTTGGGCGACATAAAAACATCACGCAAGTTGCTCAGTTGCTTGGAGAATTCCGAGACTGTTCCAAGACCCTTACTAATATCGTTGAACATCTTGGCGGCCTGCCCCAGTCGCAGGTTGATGGTTTGGTTGGCTTCGGCCAGTCGCTCTTGCATGACTTGTTGACTAGAGCCAAGCGCTTTTTGCAATTCCTGTCGTAGTCGGGCTTGGTCGGCCGTAATCGTCTCGCGCTGTCGCGCTAGTTCTGCCTGAGTCGACTGCATGAGTTGCAACATTTGCTGCACCGCCTGCGCGGAGGTTGCGTTATCTGCGGTATTTGGGGTTCGCCCTCGGCGTGTCCAGAGATAGATTAAGACGCCCCCTACTAGGCCAGCCGCTATTATTATTGCCGCAAGTACAGAAGTATCCATAGATACAAAAGCCTAGCATAAGTGCTCGGGCAGAACATGTAAGGTTGATTTAAGTTACTAAAAAAGGAGCGCACCCAGGACGGGAGCGCTCATGTTGGTGGTTGCACGGACTGTCTTACGGCAGTGAAGTAACTTGCCGATAATTACCTGGCTGTGCCCAGCCTCGGGCACTAGTACATCACGGCTGCCAGTAATGTCACTGCCTTCACAGGTGCAGCCGGCAGGTTGCACCACAGTCATTTTCTCGGCCCTTGCAATCTGCTCTTTGACGATGGCGTAATATTGCTTGTCACTTAGACTCTCTGCTCCGTGTACTGTGACAATCACGACCACGTCAGTGGTGCCGTCGTCAAATGGACAATGACTGATGTCAACCGACGCGGTTACGGGTTCTGGCTTCTTAGGAACAGGGACGGCTGTACCGGCATTGGCGCTAGCTGGTACTGATTTTGCCGCTACCGATTTTTTCGATCGGTCGACCAAGGACAGCAGAATCAGCGTAAACATCAACAACGCCACAAAGTAAAGCGTCCTTTTTTTATTGACGCTAACGGGGTTATTCCTCATCGCGACCTCCTCACAGAAAGATTAGAGAGAACTACTTCTTCTGGCCCGAGCTTAACCTCCTCTTCAACTGTAGTTTAAGTTCCTCCAGTACCATCATTTGCTCCTCAGTGGGGATGACAGCAAACGCAGTTGCCAGCAGATTCTCGATGTTCCTCTTGAGATAATATGCCTGCAAGGTGTAGCATCCCATTGAAATCCGAAGCTCTCTCCAAGGTAAGGCTGTCTCGTCGACAAGATCCCTGAGTGGCAGTGGCATGAGTTGCTTGAACTCTTCTAGAACTCTAGCCCGCTTGGGCGAGGCGTCACTTTTTCTTGAGAGGGTTTCTATAACTGTGTGCAGAATCGCCGCTGAAGGAAATGACTTACCATCCATCCAAGACTGAATCTCCTTCACGCTGCATCCAATATATCTTGCCCACTCTACGATCGAGAACAGTTCCGAATCGAGCAATACGCGTGAGAAGACTTTAGCGAACCGCGTTGGTGAGGCTTTTTTGTGCACGGGTTCTCCTTTCAGATGGGGCACTAGGTTACGTGTTACGTGAAATGAAAAAGATCGTTCCAAAACCGGCACGCTACTCTATCTAATATGGACAACCGTGTCAATTGCTTCGAATTGCATCACCTAATATGTAACCGTAGCCCCACTGGTTACATCACGTAAAAGGTAACCCAAACTAAGTAGGCTTGTAGCCGCTATCCAGCTAACTACAAGCCCATGCTCACTCTAATGGCAAGGAAAGAATATTTACA
>JAZDNR010000004.1:0-2670 GCA_043799475.1 Parcubacteria group bacterium | reverse complement strand
AACGAAGCAATAGATCTTTTCTCGCGATTGATCCATTACCAGAGTATAGAAGTGCCACCTTAAGAAAAAATAAACTCCACAAATGAGGCTCGATTCTGCTACTGTTGCTTTACGGAGGTACCGACATGGTATGCGAGCTGGAACGGTGGTTCACAGAACAAATCGCTAAGGCAGAAGGGATAACCCCTGAGAAGGTCACGCCCGAGTACATTCGGCGCCGACGCGAGGAGATCTACCGCAACGTGCGCATGGACATCGGATCCCACGAGACGCAGGGCCTACGGGTTCTGACCAACAACGAGCGCGACGAGTTGCTCAGACTGGCAAGGCTTCCCGAGTAGGAACTCCTCAAGATGTTGGGTGTCGATCACAAGGCCGAGCAGTCGTAGACTGCTCGGCCCCGTTTCTGTAAGACATCGTGCGGGCGGCGGCGGGCTAGCTAGGGGAGTTGCGCGGACAGGGAGTTCTCGCAGGTGGCAAAAGATTGGTGCCGGGCTTTTAGCAAAACCCGGCTTTTGCCACCGAGGGCACAGACGGCGGCGCGCCGCTGGAGCGCGCCGACCGTCGGTCCCTGTCCGCGCAACTCCCATTACTAACCAGCCCACCGCCGTCATGTTCACCCCCTTGCGTAAACAGGCCTTGCATGGTTGAATTTGCTGTCTCATGCGGTTCGACCTACTCAAAGAGCTTGCGCTCACCGATTTTAAGCTGCGCTACAAAAACTCGGTTCTGGGCTACCTCTGGTCGCTCCTCAAGCCCATGGCCATATTTGGCAGTCTCTACCTGGTTTTTTCGATATTTGTACGCTTTGACGTGCCCAACTACCCGCTGTTCCTCCTGCTCGGTATCTTGCTTTGGAACTATTTTACCGAGGCCACCATCAACGGCATGCACTCGCTGGTCAACAAATCGCCCATCCTTACCAAGATCAACATTAATAAGTTCACTATCTTGCTGGCGAGCAATGTTACTACGCTGCTGACGCTCCTTTTGAACCTCATCATCTTTTTTGTTCTGCTGGCCTTTATTAACCCTACGCTCGGCTGGAGCTATCTCATGCTGCCCGTAATAATCATTGAACTATTTTTGATCGGACTCGGCACATCTTTAGCGCTCTCGGTTTGGTACGTGCGATTACGCGACCTGGCCAGCATCTGGGAAATCTTGCTACAAATCGGTTTTTGGGTGACGCCCATTATTTATCCGGTCGCTATGGTACCCGAGCGTTTTAGGTCCTATATCGGTATCAACCCCATGCATCGCATCATCGATGAGGCACGTCGTTTGCTGATAGAACTCGACACTCCGCGTGCCGTTGATCTACTGATTACACTGGCTTTTTCTCTGTTGGTTTTTTGTGCCGGCTACTTAGTATTTAGACAGCGCGAAAAACATGTTGCCGAGGAAGTCTAACAAAGAGGTCTAACGCAGCGCCATGCCAATCATCGAGTGTAAAAACGTTACCAAAGTATTCCGCGTCCCGCACGAGCCGCGTCGCTCCGTCAAGGAGAACCTGACCTCGATCCTGCGCCCGCGGCGCTGGGAGCAGTTCAAGGCGCTCGACAACATCTCCTTTGATGTCACGCCCGGCGAGTTCATCTCTATTATCGGGCCTAACGGTTGTGGCAAATCCACGCTTCTTAAAATAATGGCTGGTATTTATCAAGCCTCGAGTGGCAAAGTAATCGTGCGTGATCGTATCTCACCTTTTTTGGAACTCGGGGTTGGCTTTAATGAGGATCTCACCGCCCGGGAGAACATCTATCTCTACGGCGCAATCCTGGGACTAAGTCGCCGCGAAGTGCACGAGAAGTTTGACGACATTGTGCGCTTCTCCGAACTCGAACGCTTTATCGATACGCGCCTGCGCAATTTTAGCTCGGGTATGTATGTGCGTCTGGCTTTTGCTACTGCTATCCAAAGTGACGCCCCCATTATGCTTTTTGATGAGGTCTTGGCAGTCGGTGATGAAAGTTTTCAACGGCGCTGTTATAGCCTGTTTGAGCAGATGAAACGACAGGAGAAGACCACAATTTTTGTCTCGCACGATTTAGCGAGCGTGCAGCGCTTTAGTGACCGCGTAATCTTGATTGAACGCGGCAAGAAAATTATGGAAGGCCCACCGCAGATCGTAATAAGCGCCTATAAGTCACGAATGCACTAAGGTCTAAGCCATGCCCGAGCTCCCAACTGTCGACATTGTTACTGTCTTTTACAACGGCGCCAAACACATCGCGCCATATCTACAAGCTATCAAAAGGATGGACTATCCAGCCGAGCGGTACCACCTCTATCTGGTAGATAATGCTTCGACTGATTGGACGGCGCTCAAGTTGGCCCAAGCCAGTGATGGTTTGTCGCGCACCATGATCCCGCTCTCACTCAACAGTGGTTTTACGGGTGGTTGTAATGTAGCCATGCGCGCAGGCTCGAGCGAATATATCCTACTGCTTAACCCTGACACCAAAATCACTCCCGATGCACTGCGCCTTTTGGTTGAACGCGCGCAACTTGAGCCAGGTATCGGTATTGTGGAGGCTCCTCGCGGTACTTTAACCCATCATTACGTTACTGATGAAAAGGGGATAATCAAGAAAGCCAACCTGATTGTGGCGACAGTCAATAATGCTGCTGCAATCAATATGTCAGTTAAGAAAGCTGCCCAAGCCT
>JAZDNR010000035.1:0-3302 GCA_043799475.1 Parcubacteria group bacterium | reverse complement strand
GGATGTTATAAATTGGCAAGCTACGCGCCAGTTCACGCTTTATCACGTAGGGCCGCTCATCAAAGTCGCCCGTCTTGGAATCAAAACGTCTCATGCGATCATAGGCTAGAAGCGGTTTAAGTGAACGGCTCACTTTTTGCCACTCGCCCGGACGTCGCAGTAACCAGTATTTACTAAACCTTCCCCGGGAGAACCAGTGACTAGAAGCACGCACGCAACTCAAGTGGCGTTTTTTAAGTACGCGCCAAAGCATATCGTACTGCTCAATGTGATCGGGGGAGAGACGCGGTTGCGGGCGATGCCAGTCGTCACAACTTACAAGGTTTAAAAACGCGCGCATGGCCAATATTTAATCTTCGAGAACGTAACTTGTGATATTACTAAAAAAGCGCTCGAGCAAGGCGTCGCTAAAGTTATTAGTACCAGGCATGGTATTGGTTTCGACCAAAAATGGGCGATTTTTTTTGACGTCGATCAAAAAGTCAAAGCTCATTATTTTTTTTGGAAAAACCCGTAGCGGTTGCATTAGTTTGTCACAGAGTTTAAGTAAATCTTTGATCTCACTAAGCTTCATGAATTCCATGGTTGCACCCATGTGCACGTTAGTATAGAGACTGCCGGGACGAGCCACACGACTATATACATATTGCGCCTTGTCGCCGATAAAACAGATGCGGATGTCACGCAGCAATCCGTTTTTGGTGGCCTCAATAAACTCCTGCTGGATCGAAAGATGACGCACTGCAATATATTTTCTACGGGTGATCTTGACGTAAGTACCGCCTGATCCTCCTAGTGCCTTGAGGACGATGCGCTTGCCACGCGGGTTTTTTAGCCTGCTGCCAGACATCCAAAGACGAGAAGCCGGCATGGCTTGGTTAAAAATCACTGCCTGATTAAGCTTGTTGTCGACCAGCTCGGAGAACTGCGGAAGATTAACCATGCGGATACTGTCAGCAATTTCGTGCTTACGTCCCAGCAAAGCGGCAAGATGTTCTCCAGCCTTGGGATTGTAGGTACGCGCCTTATCGTAAATTCCGCTGGGCCTGAGCGGTTTGCGTACCTTGTGCCAGTAATTGGCATCCCAATCGTACTGCCAGTAGCGGGTGAACCTTCCCTGGTGGTACCACTGGATCGACGCGCGCGTGAGCAAGTTTTTTCGTTTTTTCATTACTCGACCCCAAGCAGCGTAGGCCCGATCGAGACCATTAGTCATGACCGGTTGTTTGAGTCCCCAGTCGTCTCCGGTGTAAAGAGTAAGTAACGACTTCATGTTGGCATATTAGCACGTGACAGTCGCCTGCGTCGTTGATAATCTGCCAGCAATGACAAAGACAATTCTAGGAGTGGTTATTGTTATCAGCATAACTGTAGCTGTTGTGCTAGGTATACGTGCACTCTATCAGCAACCAGCCAGGCAAACTGACAGCCGGCCTATTGTAGTGGCCACTGTTCCCCATGTGGCAAGCTGGCTCGAGGATCTCTCGGCTGGCAGTCTGCGGATTGAGACAATAGTTCCACCTGGCAGTGAGATCCACGATTTTAGTTTTAGTCCAGCTGGTGCCCAAATTCTGGACCAGGCCGAACTACTTGTCGCAAACGGGGCGGGATTAGAACCCTGGTTGGCAGATATTGCTGCCGCCTACCCACGACTGCCTATTGTTGAGACCACCCGAGGGTTGGCACTTACTGCTAACGATCCACACACCTGGCTTGATCCGCTGCTCGCTGCACAACAGGTAGCCGCGGCTGGACTGGCTTTACAACAAGCCTTCCCAGCTCAGGCAACCTCCCTCGCGCAAAATACAGAAGAGCTGCGCGCTACATTACGCAATCTGGATCAAGAAATCCGCACAGGTCTTACACAAGTCAACGGAAGACATTTTGTCGCCTTTCACAACGCTTTTAGCTATTTTGCCCGCCGCTACGGCCTAGAACAGGTTGGGGAATTGGTCGAGCGCCCTGGCGATGAGCCAACTTTTGCAGACATTGAAGCTTTACAGCGGACCGTGCAAGAACTAACGATTAATACCCTCTTTGTCGAGCCTGGTCCGGTTCCCGATATTGCCCGAACATTTGCCGCTGAGTTAAATCTCAAGATTGCCATCCTCAACCCACTCGAAACCATTGAGCCGATGCAGGGGGCCTACTTAGCGGCTATGCGCATCAACTTAGAGGCACTTCGGGTGAGTCTCGACAAAACGGCCAATTAGTGCTAGGGTCCGTAAGTTCTATGAAGCGTTCATTAGGAACAATAGCAAGTATAGTCGTGACCCTCGGTATCGTGGGTGTCGGCATTTGGTACCTCGCCACCAGAGATAAAACCGCCCCCGTTAGTGCCACCCTTTGGACACGTGGCAGCACCCAAGCCACGACAACTCTACTCGAGTATAGCGACTTTCAATGTCCAGCCTGTAAGGTCTACCAACAAGCCGTTACAGAAATTCTTAATGAGTTTGGCGATAAACTGCGCTTTGAGTATCGGCACTTTCCGCTGCCGAACCACCGTAATTCCGGCCTTGCTGCATTTGCGGCCGAAGCAGCCGGTAAACAAAACAAATTTTTTGAAATGGCCGACAAGTTATTTGAAAAACAGGCCGATTGGTCAGAATCCAGTGACGCCCGCGATCAGTTTATCAGTATGGCTCGCGAACTCGGTCTCAACGAAGATCAATTTAAGCAAGATATTGACAGCCAAACTACCAAAGATGAGATTGAGGCAGACTTAGCTGCTGGCAAGGTTGACGGAGTTAATGCAACGCCGAGCTTCTTTATTAATGATGCCAAAATCGAGCCACCCAAGGACATCGAAACCTTTAAGCAGGTAGTACGCCAGGCACTCGGGTTGTAGGCGAGTGCTAAACTTAAGTGTGTGGAACTCACCTTTCTGGGTAGTGGACCAGACCAACCCATACCGCGAGCAGGACACCGCGATCCGGTCTGTCGCGCCGCTCGCAGTAACGCGCGGTCCCGCCGTAATAACTCTGCGGCAATTCTCAAGCAGGCCAAAACGCTCGTGCTTATCGATTGCGGACCGACTGTCGCTCAGCAACTTTCGTCCTCAGTCGTAAAACACCTCTCTGCGTTACTTATAACTCATGCACATCGTGACGCGATAGGAGGTTTAAATTGGTTAGCGCTGCGGCGGGACCGCCCCCTTTTAGTCTTTGCTGACGTTCGCACCGCAAAAAAAATCCGCGACTCGGCCGCTCTTAGACATATTTACGACGTTACGCTCGTACATCCGTTCCGCCGCTTTAGCGTTAAGCAACTATCGGTTCTGCCTGTCCCTGTGACTCATG
>JAZDNR010000025.1:0-5432 GCA_043799475.1 Parcubacteria group bacterium | reverse complement strand
TTTCTGTCGCTACTGATGTCGCCACTAACATTAAATGTTCTCCTTTGATTAGTACGATACCAGCGCCAAGAGTTTGTCGCCAAACCACAAAACAACCAATGCTGCCGGAATCAAAAACCCGGCCATCGGGATGCGATCTTTAAGAGTTTTGACGTGCATTAGCACCAACATGCTGGCGACGAGAGCCCCTCCCACATAGGCCACAAAAAGAACGCTCAAGATCGCTGGCCAGCCGACCACGAGCCCGAGTAAGGCACCCAGACGGCTGTCGCCTCTCCCGACCCAACGACCTTTTGAGAGTAAAAATTGCACCAAAAAAAATCCGCCGCCGATCAGCGCCGCGCCAGCCAGCTTAATGAGCGGTTGACCTGTAAAAAAAGCTAGCAAGGCAACGGCCGCCAAGCTGGGCAAGGTAAATTGGTCCGGCAGTTCTCCGTACCGCAGGTCGTAGATAAACAAGCCAAAAAGTAAACAGAGTATAAAGAGTTGTGCGGGCAACCCCGCCAGACCTAGCGCAAAAGGCCAAAGGTATACCAAAACAAAAAGTGTGCCTAACAAAATCTCGGAGAGCAGGTGCCACACGGCGATCCGTTTACCGCAAGATCGACAACGACCGCGTAGCCAGATAAAACTTGCAAGCGGGATCGTCTCACGCCAGCTCAAGGCAATGCGACAGCGATCACAGCGCGAGCGTCCCTTAACCCAATTCTCGCCGCGTTGGTGCCGATCGACAACAGTTTGTAAAAAACTACCCAACGCCGTACCCAGCACAAACAGCAGAACGGCAGCAAGGACCGTCGGCATGACTATTGATTAAGTCCGCCGAGCAAACTGTAGAGCGGAATGATGACCGCCAGGGCTACCACGAGCACTGCCAGCCAAACGATCACCAGCAAGACTGGTTCGAGAATAACCGTAAGGTTTTTAGTGGTGATCTCGGTTTTGCTCTCGTAAATTTCACCAATCTTGGTGAGTGTGTCGGGTAGGCCGGCGGAGCGTTCTCCCGCAACGATGAGCTGTTGAATAGGATTAGGGATAAGTTTATTTACTCGCGGATATTTAATAAAGCTGATCTTAAAAGTATTACCGATCGAGATGTACTCGTAGAGATGCTTGTAGAGCTTTTTGTAACTGAGCGAGATGGTGGCGCGCCGCACCGAGTCCAACGCATCACTTATCGGTAAACCGGCTTTTAGCAGTGTGCCCAGTAAAAATCCAAAACGGGCGATTTCTACTTCTTGAATAAGACGTCTCACTCCGGGAATTTTAAAGAGCAGCTCTTGACCATACACACGCGTGTAATGGTTAAAGAACAACAAATAAAACATAATCACAATCAAAACAATAAAGGTCGGCAGAACATACTGCCCGTAGTCACCCAAAAAGTTACCGGTCTTAATAAGGATCCGTGTGATGAGCGGCAAGCGTAAATCGAGAGACGTAAAGACAGAAGCCAATCGCGGCAAGACAAACCAGGCGATGCCGATCCCGATAAGAATGGTGAGCGACAACACAAAAACGGGATAGAGCATGGCCGAGCGAACCGTTGAGCGAAACTTGCGGTCTTTTTCCTCTTGCAGGGCAATAGTCTTGAGGTTTTGCGGGAGCCGGCCCGACTCCTCCCCCACCCGGATGAGCTGCACAACGTGTTGCGGAAAAAGACCAGTCTCACCTATCGTACGCCAGAGCGGAGTACCGGCATCAACTTGCTCGCGCATACGCTGAATATTTTTTTTCATGGCTCGGGTGCGCAATTCTCCTTTAATCGAATCGAGTACTTCTACAAGCGAGAGGCCCGAACCGATCAGCATGCTGAGGTTTTCGACGAGGTACTCTTTTTCTTTGCGACTCACAAAGAGCGCGCTGACCAAACGCCGCGAAGTCCGCGGCTTGATTACAGTGGGCCTGCGCGTTACTGGCGCTGCGGCCGGTGCACCTGATGCTCCCGCCTGTGCTGTTTTGAGCGGATTAGGGATCTGTTCTCCTTTACCAAAGACAAAAGCCTGAGCCATGATTAACTAACCAGTGAAGGTGGGGCTGCGACTCTGAGTAACTCCTCGAGAGTCGTCACGCCCCGTTTAACTTTTTCGACCCCGTCCTCAAAGAGTGAATGGGCACCCTCGGACTGCGCCAGCTTCCAGACCTGTTGGGCCGAGGGATTTTTGAGAATCAGATTTTGCATGACAGGTGAGATGCGAATCAATTCAAAGATACCAGTGCGACCAGTGTAACCGGTATGATTACAGGTTTCGCAACCTTTGCCACGATAGAGCGTAACCTTACGAGTGGGGAAAAAGAAACTGACCTCGGGCCCATAGGCTGCGATGTCCGCCGGTGAGAGCGTCAAACTGTATTTACACTGCTCACAAACCTTACGCACCAGGCGTTGCGCGGCCACCATCTCAAGAGTCGAGGCCAACAAAAAAGGCTCGATGTTCATGTCGAGCAAACGTGGAATGGACGAGGAAGCATCGTTGGCGTGGAAGGTCGAGAGTAATAAGTGGCCAGTTAGCGCTGCATTAACACTGATCTCAGCAGTTTCGCGATCACGGATTTCGCCGACCAAAATGATGTCGGGGTCCTGCCGCACGATTGAGCGCAGCCCCTTAGCAAAGGTCAAGTTAGTCAGCGGGTTCACCTGGATTTGGTTGACACTTTCGACACGATACTCGACGGGGTCTTCGATAGTCGTGATGTTAACCTCGGGACGATTGAGTAGCCGCAGAATAGCGTAGAGCGTAGTGGTTTTGCCTGAGCCGGTTGGCCCAGTCATCAAAATCATTCCAAAGGGCCGCCGCGCACTGTCCTCTAATTTTTCTTGATCGAGCGCTGCCAGCCCCAAGTCCCCCAGGCTAAATCCAGTAATGTAGTGCGCCAAAATACGTATGGCGATTTTTTCTCCCTCGATTGTTGGAGCAACTGATACGCGCAGGTCTACTGTTTTAGTGCGGCCCACAAATCGCATTGAACCATCCTGTGCCGCAAAGTGTTCATCGGTACGCAAGCGCGACTGTACTTTGATACGGTTGAGGATGTTCTCATAAAAATCTTTGGAGAACCGACCAGCCTCGTGCAGTACACCGTCAATGCGAAACCGAATAACCAGATCTTTTTCCTGGGGTTCAAAGTGAACATCAGAAGCCCGGTAAGCAATGGCATCTTCGATGATCTCAAAGATCAGCTCGGGGGCCACACGTTTACTCTCCGCCACAATTTTGGCAAAACGCGTTTCGAGCGGCTTACGGTAAAAAATAAAGGCCTGATCAATATCTTCGGAGAGCGAGAAGGCCAGCTGTACTTCCTTACCAGGAAATAGTTGTGCTAGCACCTGCGCGAGTTCCGCCTGTCCCGGATTATCTGTCGCTACGGTGATTTGGTTGTCTTTTTCGGCAAACAACACAAGGCGGTAGGACAGCGCAGCCTCTTCGGGAATACGCATAACAGCCTCGCGCCCTGGGACATTGGAGTTAAGGTCGGCATAGGGCACATTAAATGCCTCAGCCACGGCTTGTCCGAGGAGATCTTTAGTAAGCAGCCCTTCGGTTGAGAGATAGTCGACAATCGAGACACGATGATCCTTGGCATAGGCCTCGGCCTTTGCCATGTCCTCCTCGCTTATATAGTTCTCACGTAAGAGGATCTCCTTTAGTTGTGCATCCTCTAGCTTCATAGGCCAAGTGTCCGTTTAACGTGATCGACAACTCCCGAGAGGGGCGTGTCTGATTTAATAAAAAAATCTTTAGCACCTAAGTCCATAGCCTTGCGAATATCCTCCGGCTGGTTGAGGTTAGAGACCACGATAACGGGCACGGTGATACCACGCTTTTTTAGCTCCTCGAGTACTGTAAAGCCATCCAGTTTAGGCATCATCAGGTCTAAAAGCATCAGGTCGAACTGCTCTTTTTGGAGCTTGGCGAGAGCTTGTTCTCCGTCAAAAACACTCTCGGCCATAAAGCCACTATGCCCCAGTTTAAGCTCCAGGGCACGCGCAATCGGCTTCTCGTCCTCAACGATGAGGATCTTTTTTTGCGGATCGGGCATATCGATTGTGTGTCAGTGGGGTGAATTCTTTAGCCACATGGTAACATTCCCGACTCCACCCAACCATGGACAGCCAAGCCAGATTTGGTATAGCGTGTCAACTATTACGCGGGCGCGTGGCGGAATGGCAGACGCGCTGGCTTCAGGAGCCAGTGGTCGCAAGACCGTGGAGGTTCGAGTCCTCTCGCGCCCACCAGAATACGATTTGCCTTTATTTTACTGTTTTTATCCTGCAATTCGTTGGGCGGAAAAATATCAGAACGTCAGATCCTGGTGGAGCACCGTGCAGGATGTTGGAACTGAGATTGTGGAGGGAAATGTTTGGATCTCAGTAATAGTTTAGGTCACTCCACCCTTCGGTACACTATTGTTTGTGCAAAAAGAGAAACCTCCGCGCAGTCTTCGTGACATTCGTGGGATTGATGGAATCTTTCTCGGTGCTGTCCGCAGATCTACTTATTCAGTCAGTTAGCGCTTTGTCCTTATATAAAAAAACAACCCCGGGAGCCGAACCGTGTTGGTTCAATTCTCCCGAGGCGTAAAAAATCATGAGCGCTTTTGAGCTCTAGCCGAACTCGCTGGGGTCCAACTCGGCTAGGCTGCCCGGCAGCCCGTCGAGCTCTTCACCCAGCACGCGGCGCACCGCATTGATGGGATCATTGTAGACGTAGATCTGCGAAAGACCTGTGTCGTCGATCAAGCCCCACAGCTTAAGTTGCTGGAAAGCCTTGAGCTCCCAGCCTTTGATCGGCCAGGCGCCACTGGGGTGTAGGACTACGATCGGCTTGGGGCTCTTATTCCACACCTTGGCGTTGTGGAGGATGAGCGCCACGAGCTCGAAAAAAGTACCGATTCCGCCACCAGCTGCGACGATGAAACCGTTGGCTGAAAGAAGACCGGTCAACCTGATCCCGAGCGTGCTGTACCAGTTGACTCCACCCAGCATCGTGTGCGTGTGACAGTCGATCACCTTCGTGAGAAAGCTGTTCGACTGCAGCGCCGGGAAGAGACTCCCGCAGAAGAAGCCGACGGACGTGCCGCCGATCTCGTTTGCACCACGGGCCGGCGCCTCCATGCCGGTGCCGCCATAAGCCCCCGTGTAAACTTCCACGCCGCGGCGAGCACACTCGCGCCCAACCTCGGTCATCTGATCATAGGCGACGTCTCCGGGGGATCCTGATCCACTGCCTAGACACGCGACTCTCTTAGACATAGTTCACCTTTTCCCCGCACAGCGCGGGCCTTTCACCACCCTACGGGTTGGTGCTCAACAAGACTAATATCCAAGTTAAGGGACGAAATGTGAACATTGACATACTTGAGGTTGTTTGTCAACCCGAGCCCGAATTTCTGACCAGGCGAATGCCTTGTTCGCTAAAATTGATTTCACT
>JAZDNR010000067.1:0-4970 GCA_043799475.1 Parcubacteria group bacterium | reverse complement strand
ATGAGTTGCTTATAGAACTGCTGACTTTGCGCCAAATAAGCGCTCTTACCAAAGTAACCAATCTTAAAAAAGTTCGCCCCGCCCTCCGACACCGCTGCTAAAATCTTGGGCGTTTTAATCTCGGTGAACCCCTCAGCGCGCAGCGCCTCGGCGTAGGCTTTGAGTAATACGTCGTAGACTTTAAAAATGGCTTGCTGTTTGGGGTGCCGTAGGCTCAGTGGACGCTGATCAAGTAACGTTCTAAGTTGCAATTTAAGCTCGCTTTTGGAGAGGTCGAGCGGCAACTCCTCGGTCGTGCCTGAGATTATTTGGAGCTCCCGGCCTTTAAGTTCCACCCCACTCTTGGCCCGTTTATCTTGACGAACTGTCCCAACGACACTGACAGCATCTTGTACCTTGACGATAGGTTGCTTGTCCCAGACCGTTTGAACCGTTCCAGAGTAGTCTTGGACAAGCACAAAGGAGATGTTCCCCAGCTTACGAATAGCCAGGACGCGGCCAAGCAGGCAGACCTCTTTATCGATTGCTTTACTGAGCTCTCGCACTAGGGAGCGTTGTTGTTTCATAGACTCTCCCTACAACTATAGCCCAGCGCCTGGTCGGCTGGCTACTGGAGCAGGCCGGCTACTGGAGTAGGGGTCCAGGTAACCGCAGCGGTCGGGAGCATCACCTGAATCCAAGTCTGGCCGGCTACAAGTGGCAGTTTCCGGCCCGTTTTGCCCTCTTTAAGGACAATTGGGTCAGATTCGTCTTGGCCCTTTTGCCATTTGCAATCCAACTCCTGGCCGTTTTGGTAGAGAGAACACTCCCCTCCTTTAGCGATATCAAACTGCAGGTAGGCCCCAGCCGACGAGTAAACAAAGTAGTTAGCTCGCAAAACCAAAACGTTTTTTGGCTGCACCATTTTACCAGTGTTAGCGTCTGTATGAGGTGCGCCTCCCTGGTGGCGCTGGTACGAGTTGCTAGCCTGGTCATACTCGTACGTCACATCAAAGTCGCCGCTACCATAAGTGAGTTCGAGCGTCCCGCCCGCTGGCCGCTCTGCCAGTGGCGCGTCTTGGCTGAACTCCCAAGCATCAAACTTTGGGGCACGCTCATAGTCATAACGCTCGAGGCCCTCCTCAAGATAATCGCCCGAAGTAAATCCGTTGTGCGGCGCTGGCACGTTAAGCTTGCGGTAGAACAAATCACCATTGGCAAACTGATCGACCTCGGCAGTGTCGCTTGCCGCTAGTCGCTCAAGGGCTCGTTTTTCGCCACCCCAGTGCACCAGCACGGCGTCAAAACCGGCTGCCAGGTCGATATAGTCATTACGGGCACTACGGATCGAGCCGATCTCTTTGGGCAAAACTGATTGAAAAATCGCCAGCAAGCGTGTGATACCCGGGGCTGCTTCCATTTCGACCACGATATCGGCCTGGCCAATGCCACTTTGTGGTCGTGTGATGGGATCGCCGGCAATCATAACTCCGAGCGCGCGGCTTCCAAGTGCAGATTTTGAATAGAGCGGCAGGCCCGTGTAGTCCGAGTAACCCACGGCCGTAGTAGTCGCCTTACTCGATCGGTCAGCGGATAAACCAGCCAAGGCACCATTTACTATCATGGCGCGCGCTACTCCCGTCGCTAGCGCCAGCCCGGCTATACAAAAAAACCCGGTCCATAAAAGTACGTATGAACGACGATCCAGCTTCATCGTCTGCTAGTGTAGCAGTTCACCCTTAAGTAGGCAGGGCAAAAAGGCAAACCTGGTCGCCCATGGTGTACGGGCGAAAACCGAGTGAGCCTTTCTGCCTAAAGTGCAAAGGTAACTTTGCGTATTGCGCAATGTGTGACCCGTCGGCCGCACCCGGCAAGAGTAGCTCGTGTTACAGCGACGTCAAGATCGGGACACTGGACAGTTTTCCCCCGTAAAGGCTCGCGACGCAGAGACTCACGAGCCTCATGCTCGAGTAACCATTTTTTACGTAAGCGCCCGCCATTGTAGCCACCAATTGACTGTTGCCCATCCTTAGCCGCTTTCTTGGTCGCCGTGGGGACAATCCGGTGACAAGGCACAATAATCGGCAGTGGATTTTCTTTAACCGCTTGACCGACGGCCTGTGCCGCTCCGGGTTTGCCAATCTGCCGCGCTAGCTCAGCGTAGGTCAATCGCTCACCAAAGGGCACACGCAACAACTGCAACCAAACGCGTTGTTGAAAAACCGTACCCTGTAAATCAAGCGGCAGGTTGAACCGGGTACGTCTGCCAGCAAAATACTCCTCCAGCTGCAAAACTGTCTCTTGCAAAAGAGCCGAGACCCGTCGCGGCGTTGGCTTAGCCAGAGTGCCAGCGAGCCGCATAGACCAAGTAATGTAGCGCACACAAAAGAGCCCGCGGGGGTTAGCCGCGAGCTCTAGTTGGCCTAAGGGTGTACTAATTCGAGAGACCTCGCAAGTCAACGTTGTGTACTTTCCAATCGTCGTTCTCCAAAATTAACATAACCTCGATTGGTGAAGTGGCGCCGTCACTGCCAGTCAGTGTCCCGTCCACGGTAGTAAGACTTTGTCCTTCACCGCTTTGACGCTCGATGCTGGTGAACTTAACTTCGGTCATATTAGTCATAATTGGATAGGCCTCCAAGAAGCTCTCAAAAGCCGCGCGGTCAGTACCCTGCTGAAAACCCGTAGATGTGTTTTGATAGGCTTGATCAACCTGTTCACTGGAGAGCTGTGTTATCCAGTTTGTAGCGGCCTTCTTAGCGCTACCAGTGCTGCCTCCAAAAATCCACCAGACAAAAAGACCAATAAGAACCACTAAAACGGCGACAACGCCGAGTAAAACCCAAAGCCAGGTCTTACGTTTTTTAACTTGCTGTACGGGTGCTTGTGCCATGGAAAGTTATTTAGCTGATTATTATGGTTATTGTAACACTAAAAAGAAGAAGCCCAAGTGGTTAACCACAAGGGCTTTACCTGTTTGCCTGTTAGACGACTTCCCAACCAAAAACAACTCCCTGTAAACTGAGCCTGTTCCTGACTGAGAAGCTGCAGTCGTCAAGGCTTTGATCTGGGAAACCTTCGATGACGTACTTGCCAGTCAAGCTGACTTCGCGTGGCTGCCAGCAAGTGCCATAGACTGTGTGTACCTCCGGATCGGACGCACCGCGCACGACAGCACAAAAGCGGTAGTCGCCAAAATCCACGTCCAGTGTGACTTTCTCAGCTTCGTTGCCCTTCAAGTAATAATCCGCTTTGCCCACTGACCGATTGACCTTGAAGGACCTTTGTAGAACAGCGCGCACCGCTTCGGCCGCAACCATTTTGGCGATAACCCGCCTGACCGTTTGATCATAGTCTTCGCCTGTTGCCTCGCAACTTGCCAACTGATCCATTGTGCCGCTATCCTCAACCCAAACGGAAACCGTCAGCAAGTCGTGTTCTGGTGCCGCTCTACCGACTTACTCCTGATCGGTAAATACTACTAATCGGAGAGAAAAGCTCTGCGAAGCGTCGTTCCAGCTGCCCTCGCAGGTGATGAGATTGAGGTGCGCCTTGCCATCTTGCGAGGTAAAAAATTCCGTCGTCTCCGCATCTGGGGCAAAACGTCGACTCTCACGCACGACAAAGGTAGCGCTCGCTCCTTTTTTATCGGTAACGTAGACTTTGTCGCCTTTTTTGAGCGTATGAAGCTCATCAAAAACCGATCCACTGGCGTCTTTCCAGGTGCCGTAGTGTCCCGCCATCACCGCGCTGCCGACTTCACCTGGCCGTGTTCCCGGTTCGTACCAGGCCACGGTTTCTGGGTTTTCCGTAATGTCCATCAATCCATCTGCGTTGACACCGACATACTCGATCGACGCCGAGACATCGATTGCCGGGATCTTGATCCGTACTGGCACATCGGGCTTAGTCGGTTTTTGTGCTGCCTGTTCCGAATCAACTACAGCCTCCTGTTGCGGCAATGTCTTAACCACCGATGCGCCTGTCTTGTTCGCACTTATTGGGACGAACCGAACTAGCAAGAGTAACGAGAGCATTGCCCCTGCTAAGACTGCTAGAACGATAAATGGCTTGTGTCGTGAAGCGTTCATAACGATAAAAGCCAGACTCCCTTGCGCCTGGCTTTACTGGACTACATTGCTAATTTAGAGTTCTACCGAAGATTTTTTTCGTACCGCAACTGCTGTAGCGGTCACAGCTGAAGCCAAGACAAGGAGACCGATCGTACTCTGCACTCCGTTGCGGGATTGCTTTGGAGCGATTCCGGCTTCTGGCAATCCGGGAGTAGCGGTTACTCCTGCCTCTTCCGCATCTGGGATGCCGTCGTTATCGTCATCCGTGTCCACTGTGTCGGCGACCCCGTCACCATCACTGTCGGTTGGTAGCGGTTCGTCCGGAGCTGGAACGGGAACCGATGGCTCTGCACCAGCACAGATCGAGCGAGTAATCCCATTGGTGTCCAAGGTCACCGCACCGTTTCGGGCCAAAACGCGACCATCTACATCTGCACCCGTGGTAAGCGTGGCGGAGGTCAATGCGAGAATATTTCCTCTGAAGGTCGAGTCGGTGCCAAGGGTTGCCGAGCTACCAACTTGCCAAAAGACGTTACAGGCTTGAGCACCGTTAATAAGGACTATGTTGCTGTTGCTCGCTGTAACCAGCGTTGACGCGGTCTTGAAGATAAAGACCGCACCCGCGTTGCCCTGTCCATCAAGCGTCAAGGTGCCTGTGATCTGGAAGTCACCAGCAGCAGAATCATAGCTACCTGGGGTCAGCGTGGTCCCACCAAGCTCGGTAGGAACCGTCGTAATCGGGGTTTGTCCGGCTGCGTTTACATAAGCCGCAGTCAAGTCGATTTGAGCTTGGGCAGCAACGGCGTTTGCCACGTGCTGGTTTCCGTTGAGGGTGCCAGGCGGAAAGCCCGTAACCGATGTTCCAGGGTGCAAACCGAGGTCGCCCGTTATTACGCTCGCACCGGTATTGGTAATGGT
>JAZDNR010000042.1:0-12068 GCA_043799475.1 Parcubacteria group bacterium | reverse complement strand
ATACTTTGACACAGTAAATCCCGTCTGTCAAGAATAAGCGACACACGAACGCGCTACAATTACAGCGTTATGTCAGGACACTCTAAATGGGCTACTACTAAACGCCAAAAGGAGGTAAGCGACGCTAAGCGCGGGCGTATTTTTACTAAACTCGCCAATGCTGTCGTATTGGCTGCACGACGTGGTGGGAGTGATCCAACCAGTAACATCACGCTCCGATTTGCCATTGATCGGGCGCGTCAGGCTAACATGCCCCGAGAAAATATTGAGCGAGCCATTAAACGTGGTAGCGGAGAACTGGGCGAAGTGACGCTGGAAGAATTTACCTATGAGGCGGTAGGTCCGGGAGGTAGTGCTTTTGTTATTGAGGGTGTTACGGACAAAAAATCGCGCATACTCTCTGACCTCCGTCAGCTTCTCGGGCAGTACGGGGTTAGACTGGCTCAAGCGGGAAGTCAAATCTGGCAATTTAAGCGCGTTGGAATGTTTGAAGTTTCGGTTGCTGCCAGTGCGGTCGATCAAGCTCAGCTCGACGCGATCGAGGCGGGCGCCGAGGACGTACAGAGCGGGCAAGACGGTCTTCTTAGGATATTGACTACCCCCACCACACTTAATGCGGTCCGTAAAAAACTAACGACCAAGGGCTACCAGCCTAACGCCCCTGTTCTCCATTATCAGCCCACTCAAAAACTTAACCTTGGGAGTACCGACCAAAAGAGCGCTCAAAATGCCAAACAAGCCCTCGAGGAACACGACGCTATCCAGCAGGTTGCAGTAAATTTTTAGTATGCTTGTTCTCGGACTTGACCCTGGCATAGAACGCACGGGCTATGCCTTGGTCCAGATTGAGGGTCACGCTGTCGTGGCGCGTGAATATGGTTGCATCACCACCTCGGCCAAGCACTCGCTCAGCGAGCGACTAGTGGAGTTACGTAAAGACCTGCGCGCGATACTGGCCAAACACAAACCATCTGCAGCAGTCGTAGAGCGGCTGGTTTTTGTACACAACGTCAGCAGTGCCTTAGCGGTTGGACAAGCTCGAGGCGTGATCCTGTTGACACTCCAAGAGCAAGGAGTGCGCGTGAGTGAATATTCTCCCAGCGAGGTAAAAATGGCCGTGACACAAAACGGTGCCGCGGATAAGCAGGCGGTTGGACAAGCCGTTCGGCTTATCTTTGCTCTTAAAGAGGTTCCGCGGCCAGATGACGCGGCGGATGCCCTGGCTCTCGCCGTCTGCTATGCAGAGCGAGTACAATAGAGGGGTTATGCGTCGCTATCTTCTCGTGGCTCTCGGACTATTGTTTGTTCCTCTTTTGAGTTTGGCTCAAGTCAATAACACTCCAGGAGAACCCGCCGATGAGTCATCCGAGCCAAGCGAGCCACCAGCGCTTAAGGTAAGTGCTGGTCCGGATCAAGAAGGGCTGCTTGCGCAAGAGTTAGAGTTTGAGGCCACTCTTGAGAATTTGCCGCAAGACGCCGAAGCTACCTTGACTTGGGATTTTGGCGATGAGACGGGCTTAGTCGAGGGTGAACAGATAAAACACACCTACCGAAGCACGGGAGAGTTTGTCGTAACACTTACTGCTGCGACGGCCAGTGCGCAGGCGCGCGATACCGCCAAAGTTTTTATTTATGAGCGCAGCGTCATTCTTATTACTGACACGGCAACCGATGCCAACAAAGAAGCTGAACTCAAGCGTCAAGCCAATCGGGAGGACGCCCAACTTATTGTGATTGCTGATCGTGTTGGCAACACCGATTTTGTTCGCGAGGATAACTTGACACGCATGATTCTTGATCAAGCGGCTGATATTCGTCGCGCCACAACCATCATTGATTGGACCGACGGTGACACGGGGCTCAACGCCCTCTCTAAATTTGCGCAACAAGTGCCTAATCTCAACGAGTTAAAACTTGAGAATAAGGCCATCATAAGCTTGGCCGAACCCTTTACGGTGATCTCGCGCATTGCCCAGAGCACCTTTGATATTCTCAAGCCCAAGTTCATCCTACTGACTAATCAAACGGCACTCGATGCAGTTTTTGAAGCAGCTAACGCTGATCAAGTGGTTGATCGTGTCCAGGAAACCGGCAACGAGTATCGCTTAATCGGGACCTTCTCAGAGCGGGCCATCAAGGACCTCACGCCGCTCAACCTCATGTCCTTTTTGGTGAACTTTATGATCAACAAGGGGGTGCCAGTCAACACCATCGTCCTTATTTTAATGCTCCCGATTATTGCGACAATATTTGCTCTGGCTCGCCAGATCGTCGGCTTGCGGGCCTTTGGTATTTATATTCCAACGATTGTAACCCTATCGTTTTTGGCGCTGGGTTTAACCTACGGTTTAACCGTCTTTTTTGTAGTATTGTTGGTGGGGACAATCTTTAGGGTGCTGCTTAGACGAGTACGCCTCTCGTACGTTCCGCGTCTGGCCATCGTGCTCACCATGGTTGCCTTTGCCATATTAGGTTTGTTGGCGGTTGGTGCCTTTACTAATCAGACTACCTTTGTGGCGCTGGCCATCTTCCCCATCCTTATTATGGTGGCTCTGGCCGAACAGTTTGTGGCGGCGCAAATCGAGCAAGGATTTAGCGCGGCAGTCTTTTTAACGGCTGAGACATTAGTTCTCTCGATTCTGACCTATTACTTGGTAAGTTGGGATCCATTCCAAAGCCTAATACTGGCCTATCCCGAACTGATCCTTCTCACGATAATTATCAATATTCTTCTGGGTCGCTGGACGGGACTAAGACTAACCGAGTACTACCGCTTTAGGCAGGTGCGTCGTTTTGCCAAGCTGCCCTAGCAGCGCTCACATCTAGTCATGGCCCAAAAACTTACCATACTCGGGATGAACGCTCGCAACCTGCGGTTTTTACGCCCGTACAATCGTCGGCGCGCGGTGCGGGTGGCCGACGACAAACTTCTTACCAAACAAGTACTTGACCAGTATGGTATTCCCAATCAAAAACTTTTTGCGGTAATTACACGCGCACACGATTTACGAGGATTCAATTGGCACAAGTTACCCTCATCCTTTGTAATCAAGCCCAACCGCGGTTACGCCGGCGGCGGCATCCTTGTCATCCGGCATCGTAAGAAAGTTGCAAAAGAGGAGGAACCGACCTACGTGGCGGCTGACAAATCGGAGTGGACCATCTCGCAGCTCGAGGCCCACATACGCGATATCTTGGACGGACGGTTTTCACTGACAAGTTCTCCGGACTTAGCTTTTATCGAAGAGCGCATCAAACTACACCCGGCCTTTGAAGAGTTTACCTACCGGGGCATTCCGGATGTGCGCATTGTGGTATTTAACCGAGTACCGGTTATGGCAGCGGTTAGATTGCCCACGGCCAAATCTAAAGGTAAGGCTAACGTCGCCATCGGGGCGGCCTATGTAGGCATCGATCTTGCGACCGGCAGCGCCACTAACGCCACACTCAAAAAACCGCGGCGGCAGTTTATCACGCATCACCCCGATACCGGTGCCGATCTACTCCAGCTCAAAGTGCCCTTTTGGGATGAAATATTAGAGATCGCGGTACGGGCCAGCATTGCCTCGGGGCTTAACTTTTTGGGCGCCGACATCGCGCTGGATCGAGATAAGGGCCCGGTCATTATGGAGCTCAATGCCCGACCAGGTCTGGAGGTTCAGGTGGCCAACCTCGCGCCTCTCGGAAGTCGTCTGGAGCGCGTCGAGGGCGTTAAGGTACAGGATGTTGGTAAGGCAATCCGACTGGCCAAGGACCTTTTTGGTGGCGACATTGAGCGACGCGTCGAAGATCTCTCGCATAAGCACGTCTTGGGTATCGTCGAGTCGGTTGAACTGGTTAGTCGCAATGGCCCACGTCACAAAACTTATGCCAAGGTGGATACGGGTGCTGGTTTTACGGCAATTGACACTGACCTGGCGACAAAAATTGGGTTTAAGGCAATAAAATCAATCCTCAAGGAACACCAACTCGAGCATGTTATGACCGCGCGCGAAGCCCGTGAGGCCAGCAAAACCTTGAGGAGCAAAATCTTACGAGAACATCCGGAGGTTGTTGGTACGGCTCTGGTGCACTCTAGCCATGGCTCAACTTTTAGATTGCTGGTTCCGATTACTTACTACCTTGCGGGGGTCAAAGTCACCACGCGTGCCACGGTTGTTGAGCGCGAAGACCTCGATTACCCCATGATTATCGGTCGCCGTGACCTCGAGAACTTCTTGATCGACCCGACCGTCCAGCGCGACGTAACCCCTCACGTACCACGCGCCATCCGCTCGATAAAACCAGAGCCACCCCACCCGACCAAGTAAGAATTGTTCCCATCGCCGAACCGGTTTTTAAAAGCTCCTTTGTCTCGGGGTTGCTGCCCGGACCTGTAATGTCGCTGCTTGCTCGTGGAGCCAAAACAAGTTTGCCACTAGACTCCAGCACAATGCCGGTCACGCTGACCGTACTGCCTTTTTTAGGGGCGGACGTAGTGATGCCACTACCCGATCGTACCGATATGAGCTGGTCACTGACGGCTGTGACCCCTGCTTTAGTTGCTGCTGCAATCCTAAATGATTTACCACTGCGTTTGGTGACAGTGCCGGTCATTTTAATCAAACGACCCAGGTGTTCATCCGCTAGCTTACCCGGAGCAACCGTTAGCGCCTCAAGGGTTGAGCCATTTTTTATTGGCGCGATTGAATCAGCCGTGACCCGAACTAATCCAGCATAGCGATCTACCGCGCCACTCACCTCAATTTGAGTGCCAACACCTGGACTCTCCTCGTTTGATGTCTTTACGACAATGCCAGCCTTACTGTCAACAAGATGCAAGATATTTTTATAAAACGTTCCGGTCTTGGCGGCCACAACTCCTTTTACCCGTACTAAAGTTTTGGACTCCAAATCAGTTAGTTCACCTAGATTGGCAACTTCTTGGGGCAAAGCATCGCTCTCATCAAGCTCATCAGTCTGGTTGTCCTCGTCATTATCCACGTTCTCTTCGCTATCTTGTGTGGGCTCGTCTGGCTCCTCAATCTTTAACACGTTTGGCTCGCCGGGAGTCAACGTCATTGTCCAGGAGAACGCTTTACTAAAACGCGCCCAACTTTGACCCGCGGGGGCTGTAGCATAACTCGTTTCATCCAGCATACTGTTGTCCACCAACCAACGTAGCGTGATCTTGTCCCCGTCATTATTGAGAGACAAACCAGTTGACGACTTGTAAAGGACAGTAAATTCACCCGGGCCCAATGTGCCCGAAAGTGTAATCTCACGACCAGAAGCATCCGCCAGGCTGACCTGACTTAAATCTACTGTTTGCGATCCCGTGGCTTGTAGCTCAATAAATTCCTCACCACTCTCGGGGTTAGGTAAAAGTTCTGAGAGGACTAAGGCTGGTTTACTAGGTGGCGCGGCTTGCTCTGGCACATACCCCAACGAAAGACTCGTGGCGGGCGCAATCTCGGTCAGCTGCCCATCCGGGGTAAACTCTCGAGACAAAGACACCTCACTTCCCGGATCGTTACTCCAAGCAACGCTGTCACTCGCCGCACCTCCAGGTTGCCGAATCAGCACACTATCGTTCGAGTTTGCCAGCGACAAATTTCCCGTGCTCGTCGCGAGCAAGACAATTTGATCACTCGTGTCAAGAGCCGCGATCGCAGCGTTGTACTCGCCAGCATAATCTTTATCGAGCACTAGCGCCACCTGGTCCGGCGCTAAACTCATCTGAAGTACCCCAAAGGGCACTGTCCCCGTGTACCCCACAAGGCTCTGTACTACGCCCGCAGCATCGACAAACTGGTAACCCGTTAAATCGATTGAGTCCTCGTCGCTATTGATTAGTTCAACTAATTCTCCGCTGTTCTCATTGACTGCATTGGGGAGAACCTCCGTAATGACGATTGGTCCGGCCGGAGGAGCCGTTTGCGCCCGAGCGAGACGAGGGACCCCAAGTTGGGTCGTGAGGCCAACGCTAAGGACGAGTAAGATGGATAGGGTGAGTTTGTTGTTCATGTGGACCATTCTAATAGCCCACCCCTTAAAAAAAGACTATAATTTGCTTAACAAATTCTAATGAAAACTTCCTACTTTGTTACCACTCTCGTCGTCGCTCTGGTCTTAGGTGTCGGGATCTCAGCCTTAATCCTCTTTGGGGGCCCGGCCGCAACACAAACGGTGCCACTTAAGGTCACCTGCCCAACATCAGCGGTCGACCAAGATGGCGATTGCCTTTCGGCTGCCACCGACTACTTCCCATACGACGAGCTGCGCTAATCCTAAGCGCTAGGTGCGCTAATCCAGATCGGGTAGTTTTCGCCCGAGCCGTTCCATCTGTCGGTCCGTTACTGGTTCTCCTGTGGCGATCTGCCCACTGATCTCGGCCTTGGTGCGCTCCTCCAGACTCACCTGAATGTCCAAAATATGCTTCTCCGCTTCGTAGGGCCGAGGAATGTAGTCAAATTGGAGCAGCTCCGTGGTACCCGCGGTTTGCACAAAGATCGTGCCGTAACCCAAAAAAGTGGCGAGGATCCCCTTAACCTTGCTCTGCACGTCTTGGATAGACGACAAATCCAGCTCGGTAATCTGCCGGTTGAACAAACTACGCTGCTTAATCTGTACAATGCGTTCGCTCGTCAAAATCCAGACGTCTAAGTAGTAGTCGATGAACTTTACGTATAAAAATAACCAGGCCATCAGGAGTAAGATTCCACTGACCGCCACCAGGACCAAGCGCGCCGACCCTCGCGAAAAATCAAAAGGCGCATAACGCACTACCAAGTACGCCGCCCCGATGTAGGCCGCCACAATCAGGATCACAAACAAAAACGAGGCCAAAAATTGGATCCAGTGGCGACGCGTAAAAATAATAATCTCTTCGTCGCTGCGCTGCCCCGGAAACATAGTCTGAGGAGTACAGCTCATGAGAGTCGCAGCCCCAAGAGGGTGAACACAATCAAAGCCGCGCTGCCTGCCAAAAAAATTAAAAGCACGGGGTAAGTCAGCTTGTCTCCACGAAACCCGTACTTTACCGCGTGATAAATCGCAAAAAAACTGTAGAGCAAATAGAACAACAAAAAAGCAGCAACCATAATAAGCAAGAGTAGTCGGATAGTCTCGATGTCTAAGAGGTCCATGGGCGCTTTGAGTAGGTTAGGTCAGCTTGAGCTGGGCGGCCGCTGGTTTTGGTGCGGTTAAACCCAGGTGATTATACGCTTTTGGGGTGGCAAGGCGACCACGCGCAGTGCGATCGATAAACCCGGTCTGGATCAAAAAGGGTTCGACCACATCGAGCAAGCTGTTCTCATCCTCGCCGATACTGGCGGCAATGGCGTTGATGCCAACCGGCCCACCCCCAAAACGTTCTACCACGGTTTTTACAAAAGCTTGGTCGAGATTGTCGAGTCCGGCCCGGTCCACGCCGAGCTGTTCAAGGGCGGCTTGGGCGACTGCATTACTGATCGAGGCGTGATCGGCTACCTCAGCAAAATCTCGCACGCGCTTGAGTAAGCGGTTAGCAATCCGCGGGGTTAGTCGAGCGCGACCGGCCAATGTCAAAATCGCCGCCGGCTCAATCTCGATCGAAAGGATCTTGGCTGAGCGCAGCACGATTTGGGCAATGTCGCTGGGTTCATAAAAGTTCAAACGATAAGTCGCGCCAAAGCGATCACGCAACGGCCCTGAGAGCATACCCAATCGAGTAGTCGCACCGATGATGGTAAATTTGGGCAGGTCCAGCCGTAGCGACCTGGCCCCCGGCCCCTTACCAACTACCAAGTCGAGCGCATAGTCCTCCATGGCCGGATATAAAATCTCCTCAACAGCGCGGTGCAGCCGATGAATCTCGTCTATAAAAAGAATGTCACCCTCTTTGAGGTTGGTCAGCATGGCCGCCAAGTCACCCTGACGTTCTATAGCCGGCCCACTCGTCACCACCAGATGTACGTTCATTTCGGCCGCAATAATATGAGCCAAAGTAGTTTTGCCAAGTCCAGGAGGGCCAGAAAGTAGCACGTGCTCGATGGGCTCTTTACGTTTTTTAGCCGCAGCCAAAAAAACCTTTAGGTTCTTTTTGAGTTGACTTTGTCCAATAAAATCTGTAAGACGCTTGGGTCGCAGGCTTAGTTCAAGCCGCGCCTCGGATTGGCGCAAAGCCGGCCCAGCCACGCGTTCGCGCCTCATTTCTCCTTGCGGCTTGGTGCTTTGTATCGCCATATCCCCAGTATATCCATAGTTTAGGGTGAACCCAAACCTTGACGTTCTGGCAGCTTTTTCGCAAGCTGGACCAGTCTACTCGAACGTCAAGGATCCAGGGGTTTAAAGGCATGGGGATCTAAGGCTAGTACAGAAGACTTTTCCTAGAAGTACGTGTTCTCTAGTAGGAGGTGCCACGAGGGTGGTGCCACAAAAGCCAGGTCTCCGCTCACGCCTTATCGGGGCGGGACACTCTTATCTGGGTGTCTCGTACCACCGGCCTGCTTGCTGCAGGGCCTTGCATTACCGCAGGGCTGTAGCGACAGGATCTTTTACAGGGTGATGCGGAGTCTGCGCTCGGTACAGGAGCCGGTGCTGCTCGACAAGCTCGCAAGAGTCAAATCATGCCGGCAGTCTAAGGACTGCTACCCCGTCGATCCGGCTAGTAATCACCTAATCGGTGCGGACCCTCAAGGTCGTTCTCTAACAATCAAAAAGGAGCAGTCATGTCTGATACACGACAGATGCTGCTCCCGGGCAGCAAGGACTATCTCATTGATCCAGAACAAGCCGAGCGCGTCGAGTTCCACCTGGCGCATGCGTCTAGCCTGGCTCACTGGATTCCGGAGCTGGACGTCCGCGTGATAAAGCGGATATTACTGCACCAGGGCCTTTATTGGTGCAAGGTGGTCAAAGTCGATTACGTCAAATGCAAAACCCGCATCTGTTGGTCACCTGTGCCGGTCATGCGTAACGTGCACCGCACAATACGAGAGCTACTTAAATGGCGCAGCGGTTTCCCCGCCATGGCGTTCAACCGGGGCGACTCTACCTTACTCAACGCGCGTTGCCACCTGGAGAACCGCTCGAGTTACATGGTTGACTTGACCAACGCTTAAGAGAGTGTGACCACCCGGCATGTGCAACGTTTTTTGCAGCGTGAACACCGTCTCACTACCAGCGAAGCCTGGGTAATCAGCCGACTGCTCACTCTGCGTGGCAAGATACGACAAGGAGCACCTATTTCGGGCGATCTGTTCAACGCCATGTTGCGTAGTGTGGACCAGCTAGTCTTGACTATCTTGAGCGCGCCTAACGCTCTCGAGGTTGACCAAGATTCGCTGTATCTCTGGCATCACCAGGTCGAGGGTATGCGCGACTTGTTTACGGGCGGTAACGTTTACACGCGTTATGCTGATGATCTGTGTTTCTCTGCGCCGGATGAACAGTTTGACCTGGCAACGTGCGCTGCTATCCAAGATGCGCTGACTAGCCAAGGTTTTGAGATCAACGAGCACAAAACTGTGCTAAGTGGCGAGGGCCACCTGCGTTTTCCGGGAGTGGAGATCAAACGCAAGCGCATCGAGCCGGATGGTATGTACGTTTTTCGGTTGGGAGAACTGTTACGTGAGGGTAACTTACGGCCCTGGCAAAAAGAGGGACACCAGGCCTACCTCAAGAGTTTTGGGCCAGAAGTTTACGGTCGGGTCGTAAAGTTCAATCAACTGGAGTTTTAGAGAGCTTGGTTTGCAGCAGCAGGCCGAGCTCTATTTTTTGCGTTAAAAAAAGGGTCTTCGTAGAAACGAGAATCCTGAACCATGCTGGACACCGCGAAGCAGTGGGGCGCGTAACAACGCTACGGGCGACTGAGCACGACCGAAGGCTACCTTGGGTTGAGGTCACGAGATCAATGCACTTGCTTGTACGGTCGCCTCGAGACCTCTTATAGAAGGAACACCGGGACTCCTGCAGGATAAAAGTTTTTATTGAGACATTTTACGAACTCGTCGTAGACTCGGATGACCTTGCCGTCAAAGACCAAGACGCCAGACCAAGTTGGTCGAAACATCCGCGCAATGTCAGCGCTGTCCGGTAAGTCAGCCGTCACCCCATGCACAATACGCATGATCGTATTAACGGCGAGCTGGTAGCGACGCCGTAAGACGCGGAAGGAGGCATTCTCTAAACTGTTCCGTGTGATCTTCCGGCTCTGTGCCGGACTGACATGCACCCGCAGTCGTCTTGTAACTGCTCCGGTGTAGCCGCAAGTATGACAGGACAGTCGTGCTACCCACTGACCACTGCTGCGCAGCTGTCTTTGGCCACGACGTTTAGTGTGCAGTGAGTCACACTTGGGGCAACAGAGTCTCCTTTTTTTGTGCCATGGTTTTCTTCTCCTTGTAAGTTATTAACGCTACCAAGTAACGATAGCACCCCTTTTTCTGCTACTTCTTTCCTCTACCAAGCCACAAACCTCGACTAGCCAGGTACCTCAGATTGAGACACTGTCGGCAAGCAGCAGCTTGACGGTGCACGGCTGGTGTGCAAGCCTCCGTGATAGTTTTACGAGTGTCGATTGTTCTCCATCACAATACGCTTCAAGGAGGAAGTGAGATGCCTATCACCTTTAAGGAGATTATTCCTGGCCCGATCCGCGGGCTCTTTATGCTCGTGCTCAACGTGCACAGTGATCATCGCGGTCGCACGCGACCCTGCTACAACCGGGATGAGTTCACTCTCTCATGTCTGCCAAGCTTTGGCGGAACCGGAACTACTGACACCGTCACTATGTCCGACTCCTACCAGGGCGTCGTGCGGGCCTACCATGTGCTCAAGAACAAGCGCTACGACCCAGACACAGGTAAGGCGTACGGTGGTTCCAAGCTCATTCGGGTCGAGCAGGGCAGCGCCTTCATCGATCTGTTGGATGTCCGGGAGGACGGGCCGACCTTTGGCTGGCACGTCACCACCGTACTCGACCGGTTCGACCTGGCCATCATTGTACCGGGCGGGGTGGGTAACGGGTTCCAGGCTCTCTCCGACATCATGACCTACCACTACATGATGGAATCGAGCTGGCGGCCCGGTCTCGAGGGCGAGATCAGCTACAAGGAGGGACGCTGGCCCATCTCGATCACCGATCCTGAGCGTCAGCTCTCGGTCGTGCGCGACCTCAAGGCGCGGACCTTCGAGGAGATCTACGGGGGTACTCCGGCCTACGAGTGCTTCCTCAAGGGGCTCGAAGCCTCGGGCAGCAGCAACGGGCCTTTTATCAAGTGGGAGCCGCGGGTACCGCCCTTCGCGGTCAATCTGCCGCGCAATCCCTAAGCGCCAGCGCCAGTCGCAGCAATCCAGTCTCGCGGTCAAGGCCAAGTGCGGGTTCTCCAGTTTCTGGGGAACCCCTTGTTTTTATATTGCTGTGTATGCAAAGTTGTAATCATGAAAATAAGCCCGCAGCCAATCTATGATGTGGAGCTCATTAAGTTCGGAACGGACACCCAAACTTTTGAGCGCGCCGCCGCAATATATAATGCGGGTAAAGTAACCAATGTTACGCGTGAGCCTAGGGGGGTTTTTGCTACCGTCCAGGGCACGCATCTATACCAGGTGTATGTGACCACTCGCCACTACGACGAGGGCAGTTGCAATTGCTATGTCGGTGAACATGAGACACTCTGCAAACACATGGTTGCAGTGGCGCTGTGGGCCGTGCTCGGAGGCAAGCCGCTTTCTATGCAGGAGGCCAAGCCAATTGGACAGCCACGCTGCAGTCAGCGACGGGCCAAGCCTAGTCCGCACGAACTATCTACATATAAGAAGACTATTACTGAGGCGCTGCGTTTTATAAAACCCTACCGCGGGCCGTCGCGCACTTGGTTTGTCTACCAGGATTCTTTGAGCGAAGGCTGTCGTCGCTTGACCGATCTGGTAAATAGCCTACCCGTGCACGTAACAACTGCCGCACTGTTGGTCGACTTACTACTGCGACTCGACAAAAAGCTGAGCAGCAGTGGGGTGGATGATTCTGACGGAACGGTTGGAGGTTTTATGTATGAAGTCGCAGCGATTCTTAAACAGTTCGTCAAGCTGGACCCTGCTTGTAT